>CBESZZ010000157.1:0-7892 GCA_965534055.1 uncultured bacterium
AGAGGACGCCGATGTCCGGCTCGTGCCGGCTGGTCGGTCGAGCCAAAGCGACCGGCGCGGCACGTCGTCCCGTCGCGGACGCAGCAAGGATGTGGAGATTCCGGTGGACGTCAAAACCTCCGCGGCGCTCGCAGCCACGGCGACGGCTGCCACGGATTCCATCGAAGCCGGAGCCCGTGCCGAACGCCGAGCCGCGCGACGCGACGACCGCGACGACGATGCTTGGATCGAAGCTGCCGAGCCAGACTCAATCAACGACTCGACCGCGAGCGAGGAGCGAAGTTCGCGTCGCCGGCGTCGGGATCGAAACCGAGAGATGGATGACGCACCGACCACCGATTCGGTGGATGCGGACGACATCGTGAATCTCGAAGTTCATCGTGAAGCTGAGGAAGCGCAGCTCGCCGAGCCCGTGTCCGGCATTTTCGATGCGGTCGCGAAAAACGACTCTGCGGAGCCAGTGCAAGTCGACGAGTTCGAGGACCGTGCTGCCGAGCGTCGCCGCCGTCGCGAAGAGCGTCGTGCGGTCTACGCCGATGTCGTTGAAGACGAGGACGAAGATGGCCTGGACGTCGGAGACGAGGAGCTTGGCGAAGCTTGGGACGAAGCTGAGGAGTTCGTTTCCGCGGAATCCGAGGTGTCCATCGAAAATAAGCGGTCTGACTCTCCACAGAATGTTTCCACAGCACCCGAGGATTCACGCACCGAAGACTTCGACACTGAATCCAAGATCGATGGCGTCGTGGATGAAGTCGTCGCGCTGAATCGCGATGCGGCGGAAGCGGAAGCTTCGGAACTGGACGCACGGCTGCCGGCGAAAGCCGTGGCTTTGGACGACGACACCGTGGTCTCTGCGCAGGCGTTGGACTCGATGTTCAGCGCTCAGTCGGCCGAGCCTGTGGCTGCGTCCAGCGATCTTGATCTCGTCAACGTAGACGACCTTCCTGAACTAGAAGCGTTCGACCCGGAGGAGCTCGAGCTGGAACGGGCCGAAGCGGCAGCGAAAACCGCCGCGGACGATGCCCAATCCGCTGAAGCCCCGACCGCAGAAGCCGACTCCAGCACCGAAGCCGACGTCATCCTACCCGCCGCGCAGCCGGGAGAGTTTGTGCTCGGCGATGCGCTTGACGCAGAACTGGTGGGGCGCGACTCCGCCATCGACCTCGATTCGGAGGTTCCGCCGCAGCGCTCGGACGTGGAGATTCCTCGTCCCAGTCGCCAGGGTTCCTTGTTCAAGGCAACGATCGATGAATCGCTCCTCGACGAAGCCGAGGAGCTGGTTCGGGGCGCGCGCCGTGCAAGCGCGACGCATCTAGCGCGCAAGCTACGCATCGAGTTCACCGATGCGGTCCAGGTGCTCAAGGCCCTGGAAGCCCGCGGGGTGGTTGAACTCGCTGAAGGCGAGACCCAGGGCTCGGTCGTTTAGGCACTCTTCGCGCGAGCGAGAGGGTCGTTGGGGCTTTGCGTACTCCAGCGCCCATTTCCGTGTGCTGTGCTAGACTCAATCCGTTGAATCTTCGGTGACCGTCGAGCCTAGTGGCCCAAGCGGCGTTTCACTCAGCTTCGACTAAGGCAGTGACTGCTCTGGGTGGCCGAGCGACAGGTATTGTCGGTAGCGAGCGCTCCCTATCGGGAATCCGGGTCGTCACCGGCTGCGCGATAGGCCAAGGCCGTGCCATCAGCGAGGGCTCACCTCGTGGTGGTCAGGCTATCGGATTTCGAGCAAATGTCAGAGTCCGGTCCATATCCCAGAGGGGGGGGGTAGATTCATGGCGCGCTGTGCATAAAGTTGACAGGTAAGATGGATACTAAGCCACTGGAATTGGAAGCGGAAAGAAGTGTTGAGGTTGAACTACTTAGGTATAAATTTGACGTGACCAAACCGACGTATGATAAGGACGGCACCGATCTTCTTGTGGTTGATAGCGTCAGGAGAAAGTTCACAAAGACATTGAGAATTCAGTGTAAGGGGAGGAGTGCCTCAACCGCTTCGCTGGCGTTGCTGAGGTATGTCGCTCCATTGATGGATATCGAAAGATCGACTCGAGATACTATTCATCAAGACCCAGACGGGGGAATGATCGTTTTTGTAACCACTCGCTCAGGTGGCAATATCGAAGTCGTCTCTCGAGAAGATGTTCCATCTATGCCTTATTCCAAAGGTGATGCAGGAGATGTAAACATAATCGTTGCAGGTCATGGGGTAGATTCTCGGATGGATGGTTTGTTATTCGGTCAGGTCCAAGGTTTCAGTGGACGCCACGTCAACAAGCTGGCCGGGTTGCTTGCGGATATCCGAGCTATTTATGTTCATCTCAAGGGGTTTAAGCCAGGTTATGTTCAAACCGACATTTGTTGGTCCGGGAATATTCCAGAGGGCCCTCTTTTTATCGACCCTGAAGAGAGGAAGCGTGGAACAAACATGGCTGCCGCTCTCGCCGACCGGCTTGGAGTTCCAGTAATCGGGTATCTAGGGAATTGTGAACTTTGGCTAGCCGGCATGTTCAAGTCTGGCACCAAGACAAATGTTCAACCCGAAAAGTAAATTGTCCAAGGTTGTGTGGTCAGTCGCAGCGGCTGTCGTTGTGGTGATCGCATTCTCCAAACTGCGCGGCCCGACAGTGAGTGATTTTAGATCTTGGGCGCAGCAGCCGTTAAGTGTCGCGAATCGTATTGAGCAATTCTCTGTCAACGAGGAGGTTTGGGTTCACGATCAAATAGTTGTTGACCGGCTAGTCGAGGGGACATTGAAAGCGAGTTCTGACCAGGAGTTCTGGGATCTCATGGCTGCGGCACGGTATAGCAAGGTGAAATCGGTTCACTCAGAGTCTCTGTCAGTCCTACTCTTGCGCAGGTGGAGAACGACTGAGTTTTCCGCTCACCTTTATATGACGATTCAGTTCTTGGGCAATATGAATGCCGCTGCCGAGATGGCCGTCGCTCAGCCTCTGCTGGACTCTATTGAGTATTTTCTCCGTCGTGGGGGAGACGATTCCATCGTATTGGGAGCACTGTTGGTATTTGCTCGGAGCGACGAAAGTGCAGCGATGTTTCGCCAGGTGCTTGACAGGAAGCCCCAACCAAAGTTGCGGACTCGCATTGTTTCAGTAATTGATTCCTATGTTAAGGGCGATCAACTGAAGAGGAAGCTGCAGTTGCAATAGCGAGCACACAGATTTCAATAGTCGTCAATCTTGTCTGGATGGGGTTCTCTTCAGGTCTCGCCGTGCCTCTCCGAACGCTAACCGGGTCGGGTTCGCGTTCGCTCGGTATGGAAGCGAAGCATCCGATTTCGCGCGGCGTTGGAGGTTGAGGTAGGCTCTTGCACGGGGCGTTCGACTCGGCCCGATAAGGCGTTGCGCCAACTGGCGGTATTGTTTTTCGGAGATGGCTGGCGTCAGGGCCAACGGATTGCGCTTGCGCGAAGCCCTGCTGAGTTTCCCGGGTCAGAGCGCGTACGACTGAAGGCACGGGGAGGCCGAACCGATGTTATTGCGCCTGATGGTCATGACTCGGAGTAGCGCTGGAGGAAGTCGTTGTCGTACCCCCGCACGGCTACTGGGTTGAGGGGCTGCGCGTGGAAGGGGCAGTGTCATGGGCGAATCGCGGGCTTGGCCCGTCGGTTCGAGGGACGTGGACCTGCATCTGCCCGTACGCTGGCCGGTTCGCTACTCTCCTCGTAGCACCCCAACGCCTGGAACTGACTGACTTGATGACCCATTTTCCGATCCCAGCGTCATCCACATCCGCGCCGCGTTCAGCCGTCGCGTTTGCACTCAGCACCCTGACAGCCTTGGCGTTCGCCATGGGCGCTTGGTTGTTGCCCGTCGGTTCGGTTCGGGCTCAGGGAAACACTGCGGAAGCTTCCCTTCCCGAAGGCAGCGCCAAGAGCGCCATCGACACCTCGCTCCTGAAGGCGCGCGACCTTCTTGCCAAAGGCAACTTCGACGAAGCGCGAGGTGCTGTGGATCGAGTGCTCGAACGCGACGATCGAAACCTCGAGGGTTTGCGACTGCTTGCGGACATCACGCAGGCACAGGGTGACAACGACACGGCTGTTTACTCGCTCCATGGCTGGTTGGACATCTTCTCCACGCTGCCGAAGGACATGGCCCAGCCGTTGCGTCAGGAGAAGGACGTCATCGCTGCGCAGCTTCAGGAGCTTGACCCCAAGATGTTGGCGTGGGGTCAACTGAAGGTGCAGTACGTCCGCCAGCTGCTCGCGATTGCAGGGCGCTACGAAGGCATCAAGGACTGGCTCGGCGCGGTGGACACCTACAACGAGGTGTTGGTGCTGGATCCTGCGAACGGAAAGGCGAGGAACCTCATCGAGAAAGTGCGCCGCAAGGGCGGTTCCGAGGTTGCCGTCGAAGATGCGTATGCCGGGGGCGATCCCACCGGCGGCGTGTCGAAGGAGCGCATGGACAAGCTCGACCGTCGGCACACGACGTGGGAGACCGCGTGGGAGGACAAGAGCGAGAACTACAGCTACCGGACGAACGCGGGCTACCTCGTGCTCAAGACGTCAGCCATCGCCATGGAGCAGATGAACCGGTTCTACCGCCGGTTCTTCCGCTTCAAGGAGAAGGGCGGCAAGACCCCGCGCATCGAGATTCGAATCTTCAAGAGTCGCGATGAGTACCTCGAACACGGCTCGAACCCCGTCGAGTGGTCAGGTGGTCAGTTCACCGGGAGTGCGGTGGAGACCTACGTCGGCGGCGCCACCGGGAAAGAAACGATCCGTCAGATGTACGGCACGCTCTTTCACGAAGCTGCGCACCAGTTCGTTTCGCTCACCGGCCCGTTCGTGCCCGGCTGGTTGAACGAGGCTTACGCGTCGTTCTTTGAGGGGTGCGTGATCCTGAGCAACGGCACCGTCAAGTGGAACCGGCCTGTGCCGCACCGCCTCCTGCCGCTCGCCGCGCGGCTCGACAGAGGTTGGATGAGCGGCCATAGCGAAGCGGCGCCCAGCGCCGACGGAAAATTCCCTTCCGTGGAGACCGCGCCGCGAATTCGGACGATCGTTGAGAGCGAATACCGGTGGGGGCCACCGTGGTACGCGCCGACCTGGGGGTTGGTGTACTTCCTCTACAACTTCCGCGACGGCGACGGCCAGACCGTCTACCGCGAGGCGTTGTACAGCTACTACAACTCGTTCGACCGCGGCCGCCCCAACGATCCGATCGCGAACTTCGAGACGATCATCCTGCAGGGTTCCAAGCGCTCGACCGTCACGACGATCGACGAACTCGATGACATCTGGAAGAAGTGGATCCTGCGCTTGCGGGACACGGAGACCGGCAAGATCGAAGTTGGCGGCGAACTGCTCGGCTACGCAGCGAGCGCGCTCGAGCGCAACGAACCCGAGGCCGCTCTTGAGTTCCTGCGCGAAGCGTACGAAGACCGCCCAGACGATCCCGAGGTTCTGTGGCTCCTCGCCAAGACCCTGCAGCAAACCAGCAAGTTTGGAATCTCGGCGGCGCGCTATCGCGAGTTCCGCAACGTGCTGGAGCTTGCGGGCAAAACCGACGACGAGCGCTATGACGAAGCTGATGACGCGATCCTGAAGCTGGATCCCATGACCAAGACAGCTCGCGAGCTCCGCGCGACGATCGCGACGGAGGGCATCGCCTTGGCCAAGGACTACGAATCACGCGAGCTGCCGATGATGGCGCTCGAGATCTCCATGCGGATGAGCTCGCGGTTCTCGATGCCGGAAGCGCTCGACTACTACGCTGAGCTAGCTGGAAGAACCGGTGTCAGTCTCGCGCGCTGGCGGTTGGCGTACGACGAGCGCTCACTGGACGGTTGGAGCGGCGACACCGACATCTTCCGTGCCTACGGCCGGAACCTGCAGGCGTCCGTCGATGCCGGCGACATGAATGGAATCGTCGCGACGCGAGAGTTGGTTTGCGACGTGACGTTCGACGGCGACTTCTCACTGGAAGCCAGCGTCAAGATCGACGAGGCCACGGAAGGCGAGGGCTACGCTGGCAGCCTGATCGGGCTGTGCTTCGGCCGCAAGGGCCCTCAAGACTTCCGCGGAGTCATGCTTCACCCGAAGGGGTACCTCGACATCGCCAGCCAGATCGGCGGTGCTTGGTCGACGTTGGACCACCGCCAGATCCCTGTGGGCCCAGAGTGGCACCGACTGCGGATCGACGTGACGGGGCGGACGCTCGACGTCTACTTCGACGGTCTCTACGTCCGGTCGATGGACTTCGCGAGCGAAGGCATCGTGCGCGGTGGTTTCGGACTGATCGCCGGCACGGGCAAAGGGCAGTTCCGCGACATTCGACTGTTGGCCCGCGATCCGTTCGATCCTGCGGCGCGCATCGAGCGCGAGATTGCGATCTCCAAGGTGATGGATGACTCAGCCCTGCGGGTCGAAGGTTCCTTTACCGGGTTCCGGCCTCCGGAACTCGAGCAGGTGATTTGGCACGACACTGAAGCCGTCACGCTGGAAGCGCTACGCGGCCGGCCAGCGCTCGTTGCCTTTTGGTCGATCCGTCAGGACGAAGTGATCCCGACCAGCCGCTACCTACAGAACCTCGCCGAGCGCGGGGCCAAGCATGACGTTCCGGTCATCGTGGTGTGCGCGCGCTCCGTCTCGCAGTTCAACCTGGAGGAGTACTTGAAAGAGCACCCCATGGCGCCGGCGAAGATCTGCCGGGACTCGGGCGGCAAGATCTTCGACAAGTACTTCGTGAAGGCCGGCTTCTTCGGGATGCCGCGCATGTTGCTCCTCGACGAGGAGGGCCGTGTGGTGTTCGAAGGCGACCCGGGTCTGAAGAAGGACATCGGTTGGAGTCCCGGCGATCCGAGCACGTTCGTCGACGGCGCCTTTGATCGACTGCTCGAAGAGCAAGCGGTTCGCGACGGCAAGACCGAGCCTGTTCCTGATCCTGCAGAGGACGGTGGCGACGAAGTCTCTGGAACAGGCGATGGCGCAGCGGGCGATCCAGATGGCGCAGACGGCGGCGGCGAAGTCGACTGATGCCGTTTGGCGGCGTCCGGGAACACTCCGCGTGTCTGCTTGCGAGGCCACGCGGAGCGACGGCGGGCTACCTACAGGTTTTGAATCGCGGTGCGAAGCGCGTCGGGGCCTTGCTTGGTCACGTGCTCGCGCGCGGAGCAGCTTCGCTTGCCGCATGCAAGGTCAGGGTCCGCGCCGCGTTCTAGCAGCCAGAGCGCCATGTCTGTGCGCTGCAAGAACGCAGTCTGAAGCAGCGGTAGCTCGCAGTGATGTCCCTTTGTGCGGCCGTTGACGTCCGCGCCACGCGACAGCAACTCAGTCGCCGCGCTGGTCGCGCCATGACTCACGGCGAAGTGGAACGCCTCTTGGACATAGGCGGTGTGGCTCGTTGCATCGCCAAGATCGCCGCTGGAGTCCTTGTTGATTGCCGGCGCGTAGGTTCCAAGCGCACCGTCGCGTAGGCGAGACCCAGTCGTGCTGGTGAACCACGCCTTCACCGCTTCGACATGATCGAGCCCTGCGGCAAAGTACAGGTTGTCCGTCCGCGCGCCGGCCTCAACCAATGCTCTCGCCGCCTTGGTGTAGCCGAACCCGAGTGCGGTGGTCATGGGAGCTCCGTCTCCCAAGTTACCGTCCGCGTGCGCGCCGCCGCCCACCAACGCGTGCACCAAATCCGGCTGCACTCCGGCCTTGAAGGGGTGCCAGCTCGACACCAAAAGGCACAGGGGCGTGGAGTTTGGCCCGCCACCGTAGCCGCTGCTTGTGGCGTTGGGGTCGCACCCCGCGGCTAGCAGCAGTTCGCAAATCTCAACGGCGTTGGCTGGCGTGCGCTGCAGCTCGTCGGGCAGGCCGTTCGCGGCGGAGAAGTGCAGCAGCGTGACGTTGAACGCGTCGGCCGTGCGCGCTGTTGCCAGCG
>CBESZZ010000158.1:0-7883 GCA_965534055.1 uncultured bacterium
CGTGAACGGTATGAGTGTGGCGCTTGCGGCACAGAACGCTGCGAGTTGTTTTCCGGGCATCACGCGCGTGTGTCCGCACCGCACTTCACCGAGAAAGACGGCGACCCGTCGGTAGAGCTCGCCTGCATCGATGCCCTCCGCCACCGCATCGCGCAGTGAATTCATGGCCGTCTTCAAAGCAGCGTCTGGCGTGTACCGCGTCAGGCCAGGATGAATTCTCCGCAGCGCCCGATCCAACAAGTCGACCTCCTCCAGCGCGGCGCTCGCTGAGAGCACTGCGGGGGATTTTGTTTCGGATTGGGCGGTTGCCGTGGCAGCTAGAGCAATCGCCACGGACAGAAACGGCGCGAGGATAGAGGTCTGAAAAAACGCTGATGGTTGCATGGAGGCTCCGGGTGGGTGAGGGATCGCGATGAGGCCAGGCAGATGTTCGCAAGGACCATGGCCCACGGATGCACGGTTCAAGCCGACGGGATCCATCCACCCCCTGGCCTACCCTCGAGCACGAGCTACGCTTTTCCATCATGACCACTGATTGGATCCCCCTGTTGGAAGGTGCGCCCAGCGCCCTCGAAGAGCCACGAGAAGCCTTGAAGCAGGCCGGCATTGCGTTTGAGCTCATCCGCAAACCCGGCGCCTCGCTCAACACTTGAGGCCTTCGTGGCTTTCTCGCGGTCGCGGGAGAAGACATGGACAAGGCCAAACGTGTGCTCAAGGAGCTCAGTGAGCGCGGGATGACCGACCAGGACCGAGACGCGATGGAAACCGTGGTCGACTTCGACGCGGACGAAACCACGTGCCCCGCGTGCGGCCATGCGTTCCCCCCAGCGGGGGTCTCCGCGTGCCCCGATTGCGGGCTGTCCTTCGGCTGAGCCCCTTGCGCTGAACACTCGCCGCTGAGCGCTCGGCTCTTAGCCCCGCGGGCCAGCCGGCAAGGTCCCAACCTGGGGCACCAAGGGCGAATTGGCACCACCAGCGCTGGCGGGCCGTCTTCTGCTCACAGGGCCCCCGGACGCGGAAATTGCCGGCAAACTGGCGGCTGCCAGGTCGCCAGATCGCCACTGCGGACACTGAATTCCGCATCCAACCGCGGCTCGCGCTACACTTCGCGGCTCGCGCACCTGCCCGTCCCCCGTCCGCAACCCTGCCCGCGGATAACCTTCCTTTCGAGGTTCGCCATGCATCTTCGCACCACCACGTGCGCTCTGTTCCTTGCTCTCGCTGCGCCCGCATTCTCCACCTCTGCGGCCGCTCAAAACATTCCCAGTGGGTTCGTTCTCGACACGATCGTGTCTAGCGGCCTCGCGGCCCCCAACGACTTTTGCTTCCTGCCTGATGGCCGGATCCTGATCGCGAACCGACCAGGCAGCGTGACAGTTCTCGCGAACGGCGTGACCGCATCGGTCGCGAACGTGCCATCTGTGCAAACGGGATCTGAGCGCGCACTGCTCAGCATCTGCCCCGACCCGATGTTCCCGACCAACGGCTACATCTACGTCTGGTACTCGCGCAACGGCAGCAGCTTCATGCACCTCGACCGGTACACCTGCACCGGCGACCTCAACAACCCGAGCAGCACAAACCTGACGTTTGCCGCAAACACGCGGACGAGCATCATCGCCAACGCTCCGGACAACGCCTTCAACCACAACGGTGGCACGGTGCGTTTCGGCCCGGACGGCATGCTCTACCTGAGCATCGGCGACGACGCGAACTCGTGTTCCGCTCAGACGATCAACGACATGCGTGGCGTGCTGTTGCGCATGGACGTGAGCGGCTTGCCCGCAACACCGAGCACGACGCCTCCCACCGCGACGCAGCTTGATCCCGGCGACAACCCACTGAGTTCGAACACCGACTTCAGCCAGCTGGTGATCGCCCACGGCCTCCGCAACCCGTTCCGCGGCACGATCGACCCCGTCACCGGCAACGTTTACCTCGGTGACGTCGGCCAGAACGCGGAAGAAGAGGTCAGCGAGTACATCTACACGCAGGGCAACCTGCAGCTCGTCAACTTCGGTTGGCCATGGCGGGAAGGCAACCGCGCCTTCCGGACCTGCGGCGGTTCGCAACCTGCTGGCTTGGTGGCTCCGATCGTCGGCATCCCTCAAAGCCAAGGCTGGTTCTCCGTCGTCGGGGGACCGCGCTACCGCCCAACCGGTGGCATCCACGACTTCGACAGCGCCTACACCGGCGACGTGTTCTACAGCGACTACTTCGCCGGCCGTTTGCGCCGACTGAAGAACACCGCCGGCAACTGGGCAACCGCACCGTCGGTCCCCGGCCAGCCTTCAACCACCGACTGGGGCACTGGATTCGCGTCCGTGACCAGCATCCAGGTTGGACCCGACGGTGGGATCTACGTCCTGCAGCACCCCGCGAACTACGCGACGACGGGCGGTTTCTTGCGCTTGATCCGGCCACTCGGCCCGGTCAACGACATCGCCATCGTCTCGGGCGATGACCAAATTGTCGCGGCCAACGAGCCGTATCCCGACACGCTCGTCGTGCGCGTCGACGACCCGATGGGCAACCCACTGGCCAACGCGAGCGTGAACTTCGCGGCCGCCGGCCCTGGGACGTTGACCAGCACCAACCCCGTCATCACGGACGCGAACGGTTTGGCACGCACCGGCGTCGCCGCAACCAATGGCGGCGGCACGGTCAGAGTCACGGCGACGACGGCTGGCGGCAACCCATCCGGTGTGGTCTTCGACCTGTTCAGCCGCAAGTTGACGGTGACGGGAGCTTCGACGTTGGTTGTGACTCAGATCACCAACCGCACGGATGCAACGCCACCGTCGATCCCCTACGCCATCATGGTCAGCGCACCGGGGATCGCCCCTCTCGCGTCACCCATCGGCACGGTCTGCACCGATCCCAACAACGCACTGACGTTCATTCTCGAGGACAACCTCGGCCTGTTCGGATTCCAGTCGTTGAGTGGCACCGGCGCGGTCGGAACCCCAAACCTGTCGAAGATCTACCAGATCGTTCCACCAGGAGTCTTGAACGGCATCCAGCTCAACTTCCAAGCGGTTGGCTTGGACTTCGTGCGCGGTCCGTTCCTGACCAACTGCGAGTTCGTGACTCTCTAGACGACTCACCATCGGAGCAATCGCTCCGCTGATCGCCCCGCGGCCCGGCATCTTGCTAGAAGGTGTCGGGCCGCGTGCGTTCCGGGGTGGGGCACGAGACCTCGCGCCACCTGCGTTTCCGGAGCGAAGCACGAGATGCCGAATCGCGCGTGCTTCCGGGCAGAGGCTCAAAGGTGTCGGGCCGCGTGCGCTTCCGGGGCGGCGCTTCGAGATTCACCGAGTTCGTGAGCGCTGCTAAGCTCACTCCGTCCCAATGAACATCAAGAAGCTCATCACTCCGAAAGACCCGGAGTTCTTCACCGCGGTCCACTCCACCTACAACGGTTCGGAGTTTTTGCAGACGACGTTTCCCGATCCAGAATCTGTCGAGTTCTACAAATGGATCGCGACCACGGGCGTCGTCGATGCGCCGGAGATTTTCGCGCGCTTCTTCCCGCAAGTGCCGCCCTCAACCCTGCGCCTCACGTCCTGCGGAGGCCCATCGGAGCACTCGCATCTGCTTACGGGCATCAACGACCTCGAGCGCCTCATGCAGCTGTGGGAGCTCTACGGCGACAAGCCGTTCGAGGAGATCGACGGCGTTCTCGACTTCGGCGTGGGTTGTGGACGCGTGCTCAAGTGGTTCGCGCTCAACCTCGACGAATCGCGTTGCCACGGAATGGATGTTCGCGAAGCGTGCACCAACTGGCTCAACGAGAACTATCCGGGTCGCTACAGCCACGGATCACCACACCCGCCGCTCGACTACCCGGACAACCACTTCGACCTGGTGTATTCGCTGTCCGTCTTCAGCCACCTGAACTACGCGTCGAACCGCGCGTGGCTGACCGAACTCACCCGCGTTTGCCGCCCCGGGGGCAGGATCATCCTTTCGACCCATGGCACCTTCGCGCTGTTCGTCATCGCAAACAGCGAGCAGCACCAAATCGAGCTGCGCATGCCGCCAGACCAAACCAAGGCACTCTTCAAGGAGATGGCTGAGAAGAACTTCGCCTACCACCGGATCAGCGCCGAGGCCGTGGAGTCACTGCAAGGTCCCGAAGAGGACTACGGCCAAACGTTCATGAATGAAGTGTTCGCGAAAGAAGAATGGGGTGCAGAGGTCGATGTCCTTGGCGTCATCCCGGCGCTGCAGAACCTCTTTCAGGACTTTTTCATCCTGCAGCCGAAGTCAAAGTAGGCCGAGCGGCAGCGGCCCTATCGATCTAAGTCGTTTGGTGTCGATCGCCTCGTTGCGCCGAGCCCGTCGATTAAACCGAGCTCAATCGACATCAAGTCACTCGTCTGACTCTGGCGCCTCAACGGTGACCACGACATGGCCCTGATCCACGGTCGCGCCTGGCTCTGCGCCCAGGGCAACCACGCGACCATCGATGCCGGCAACCAACTTGTGCTCCATCTTCATGGCAGACAGGACAGCTACTGTGTCGCCGGCAGAGACTTGCTGATCCATCGTGACGAGAACTTGCAGCACGGTGCCAGTCATCGGCGCCTCCACGGCCCCGCTCGACGCGGTAGCCGCACCGCCACGGGCGCGTTTCGCACGAAGCGGCAGAACATGGGTTCGTCCGTCGAGCCGCACGTGCATCGCATCACCCACGCGCACCGCGAACGCTCGGTGGGTGGATCCGTCGATGGTGAACCGCACCTCGCCACCCGGTAGCGCTTCGGCTTCACATTGAAGCACGCGGCCATCGACCTTCGCGGCAAAGCGACGGTCACCCTGTGCCGTCAATTCCGCGGCGAGTGGCGCGTCCTCGGCGCCCGCGAACTCACGATGCAAAACGGTCATGATTCGCTCCCTGCATGAAACAACCGAAACCCAGCGAGCGAACGCCAGGGGCCCCGCGAAGCGGGATCGGCCTTTGGCGGACTACTTCCCGCACTCGCGGTCGTTGAGTTGCCCACGAGCATCTCAGACAACAGTGCACCGATGTAGGCAGCGTCTGGTGCCGCGTCTTGTGGGCCGGTCGCCAACGCGGCTTTCTCTGGCAACGATAGGAAGTCCGTGCGCAGATTGCCGGTTCGGTAGTCCGGGTCGTCTACCACGCGCCGGAGGAAGTCGACGTTCGTGCCCATGCCGAGCCAAACCCCTTGCTGCAACGCCTGCGACAGCGCGGCGCAGGCCTGGTCACGGTCCGGGGCATGCACGATCACCTTGGCGAGCATCGAGTCGTAGTGCACGGTGACCTCGCTGCCCGAACGGACGCCCGAGTCGACGCGCACTCCTGGTCCGACCGGATCGCGCACAAGCTGCAGCGTTCCAGTCGCCGGCAAGAAGCCTTGTTCCGGGACTTCCGCGCAGATCCTCGCCTCCATCGCCCATCCGCGGGGCTGCAGACGCGCAGCCCACTCGGACTCGGGCCCGAACAGCTCTTGGAGCTTGGCTCCGGCCGCGACGCGCACCTGCGCTTGGACCAGGTCCGTGCCGGTGACGCACTCGGTGACGGGGTGCTCCACCTGCAAACGCGTGTTCACTTCCAAGAAGTAGAAGCTGCCGTCTGGGCCAAGCAAGAATTCGACAGTGCCTGCGCCGCGGTAATTCACCGAGCGCGCGAGCGTTGTTGCGGCTTCGCCCATGCGTGCGCGGAGCTCCGCGTCCACCGCCGGGGATGGAGCTTCTTCCAACACCTTCTGGTGGCGGCGCTGCACAGAACACTCGCGCTCATGCAGGGACACCACCTGGTCATGATGGTCGCCAAGAATCTGAATCTCGACGTGACGCGCGGGCTTCACCGCTTTCTCCAGCAACATGCGGTCGTCACCGAACGCGGATGCGGCTTCGCGTCGCCCGGCTGCCAGCGCGTCCTCCAGATCCTCGGGCCGATCGACCAAACGCATGCCCTTGCCGCCTCCGCCGCCGCTGGCTTTCACCATGATCGGGTAACCAATCTTGGCCGCGGCAGCAGCCAGACTCTTCGCGTCGGTGCACGTGGCAGGGTCGAGACCCGGAATCACCGGCACGCCCGCTGCTTCAGCGGCTTCTCGCGCACGCTGCTTCGAACCGAGGATCTCCATGGATTCGGGAGTCGGCCCGATGAACGTGAGTCCTGCGTCCGTGACAGCACGGGCGAAGTCTGCGTTCTCGCTGAGGAACCCGTAGCCCGGATGAATAGCCGAAGCACCCACGGACCGCGCAGCGGCGAGCACTTTCTCGCCATCCAAGTACGAGGCCTGCGCAGATTCACCGCCGAGCGCGACAGCAAGGTCCGCGGTCACGACGTGGGGTGCACGCGCGTCCGGCTCCGAGTACACCGCAACCGCTTCGATTCCGATTGCCTGTAGTCCGCGGCAAACACGTACCGCGATCTCTCCGCGATTCGCAACCAGCACGCGTTGGAAAGGAGGTGCAGGGTTAGGCATGAGACTGGGGAATCGGTGGGGAAGCAGACATGACTCCGCAACCGTACTCGGGCAGCCGTGAAGTTCGCAGCGAAAGTCCGCAGAGTCGATGAACGCTGCGGACTGCACACACGGCTGGCCGGAAGCTCTTCCCACTGAAGCTTCGCGGCACGAAGCCCTGTTCGCCAGCAGGCCGTCAGCAGCCACCAGCTATGCTTCCCGGCGTCCACGGCACCCCCACCGCAATCGCGCGCTATGACCACATCCAAAAGTCTTCCTGACCACGACGCGTCTTTCTTGGCTGGAGTGCAGATGATGTACGACCGCGCCGCCGGCGTGCTGAAGCTCTCGCCCGGGCTTGCGTCCCACATTCGCCAGGTCAACAACGTCTACACCGTGCGCTTCCCAGTGAAGCTCAAAGGCGACTGGAAAGTCTTCACCGGCTATCGCGCGGTACACAGCGAGCACCGCCTGCCTGCAAAGGGCGGCATTCGCTACGCACCCAACGTCAACCAAGACGAGGTCGAAGCCCTCGCGGCGTTGATGACCTTCAAATGCGCAATCGTCGACGTGCCTTACGGCGGGTCGAAGGGCGGCCTCGTCATCGACCCTCGCAAGTACGACGAGGAAGAGCTAGAAGCGATCACGCGGCGCTTCGCACGGGAACTCGCCCGCCGCGATTACCTAAGCCCCAGCCTCAACGTTCCGGCACCGGACATGGGCACCGGCGCACGGGAGATGGCGTGGATCGCCGATACCTACCGGCAGCTCAACCCCGAAGACCTCAACGCCATGGCCTGCGTCACCGGCAAGCCGCCCGAACAGGGTGGCATCGTCGGTCGTGACGAAGCGACGGGTCGCGGGGTGCAGTATGGACTTCGCGAGTTCTTCCGCGAGGGCAGCGAACCCAAGCGCGCGGGCCTACCCGCTGAACTCTCCGGACGCACCGTCGTCGTGCAAGGTTTGGGCAATGTCGGCTACCACGCTGCGAAGTTCCTGTGCCACGAAGACGGCGTGAAAATCACGGCAATCCTGGAACGCGATGGCGCGATCATCGACAACGGCGGTCTCGACCCCATCAAGGTCAAAACGTGGATTCACGAGAATGGCGGAGTGAAGGGCTTCCCCGGCGCGGAATACGTCGAGGACGGCGCTCAAGTCCTCGAGAAGAAGTGCGACGTGTTGATCCCCGCAGCCTTGGAGGGAGTGATCCACGCAGACAACGCGCCAAAGATTCAAGCCAAGGTCGTCGCTGAAGCCGCCAACGGCCCGATCACCTACGGCGCCGACCAGATGCTTCGCGAGCGTGGCGTGGTGTGTATACCCGACTTCTACCTCAACGCCGGCGGCGTGACGGTGAGCTACTTTGAGTGGATCAAGAACCTCTCGCACATCCGCTTCGGACGGATGGAGCGACGCTTGGACGAACTCCGCGGCGTGCAA
>CBESZZ010000159.1:0-7806 GCA_965534055.1 uncultured bacterium
CCGTGCCGTTGCACCATGGGCAGTACCGCATGAATGGCATCAGGTCTTTGCGTTCGCATGTGCTGCGCGCGCACTGCGCGGTGTAGCGTTTGTCGGAGTATTCCCGTGCCTCCAGCGGCCCAACCAAACCACCGTAGCACCACGCGCAAAACCGCCAGTCCAGCTTGACCCCACGCTTACACCGCGGGCAAGCGGCGGGCATCTTCGATTCCCCACGAAAAACCGCCTGCTGCTTCTGACACCACGGGCAAGCGTGCATCGTTTCGGCGATCGGTCCACCACAGCCGGTGCACTCGTGCCGAGTCTCCAGGACGCGACCAAACTCTCGCTGGAACTGTCGAAAGCGAACGATTTGCCAGTCCTTGGTGGTCTTGCCGGATCCCGTCGTGCGGCCGTTGGTGCCGAACCGCGAGAGCGCCCGCTGCATTCTCGAACCGTTGTTGCGATCACTAGCAGCAAGTCCAGTGCGCCGTGCGGCACGCTGGCCCGCGTGTAGTAGCGCGCGACGGCGGATGCGCGCGAACGCCGCCCGCATCTTCACGCCATCGGCGAACCGATCTTTCGGTGCCACCGCCACCGCTCGCCGAATGAACTCCAACACGTCGACGTGGACCCGCTCTTTCAGGCGCGCGTGCCCGGGGAATGGCCACTCGAATGGCCACTCTGGGAGCTGCCCGGCAAGCAGCCGGTAGGCGACCAACCCGGCAGAGAACACGTCCGAATGGAACGATGGCCGCCCCATCGCTTGTTCTGGCGCCACAAATCCAACCGTTCCCGTGCCCGCGGCTCGTAGCGTCCGAATCGCAACTTTGGCGATCCCGAAATCCGTGAGCCGTAGCTTGCCCTCATCGAACAGGATCAGATTCTCGGGCTTGATGTCGCAATGCACGATGCGGCGCTCATGGGCGTATGCCACAGCCTCCAGCAGCTGCTCGATGTAGTCGATCCCCGTGCGAACCCCGACACGGCGGGTCAGCCGCTCACCGAGATCCTCCACGCCCAGCGGGTAGACAATCGCGAAGTGACCCCCGATGAACCCCGCGGTCTTGATCGCGAGGATGTTTGGGTGATCGAGCTTGGCCGTCAGCCGCACTTCCTGCCGAAATCCCGCGAGCACATCCGCGTCGACCAGGTTCGCATGCGGCACCTTGAGGACGACCTTGATGCCTTCGATCGTGTCGAACGCCTGGTAGACGTCGGCGAATCCACCTCGCGCGATGCGGCGCTCGATGCGGTACTGGCCGAGTTTTTGCCTGGCTTTGATCACGGCTTGGGGCGGGCCTCTGGAGTTCTTGAACCTCGACGTCTGAGCATCACCACTCGCGACTGGGTCAAGAAGAGATCGATTCTCCAAAGCAACCCAAGGCGATGCAAGAGTGCTTCGTGGACAGCGCCTCGGCGGCCGTCGACTCCATCGATGCAAAGACCAGTGTCGACCTAGGAACGCACCACGCATCCGAAGCACGAAACAGTGACTGGGACAACCGCGGGAGGGCTCCAGCGACGCCGAAAATCGGAAGCGCTGCATGCCCCGTTGCCAAGCGCAGCCGGCACGATGACCCTATGGTCCACACGCCGGTTTTGCTGCCCTCGAGACGCCACCACATGGCCCATCGCTCCGCATCAGGACCGATCTTCAGACCCGTAATCTGCGACAAGGCCCAATGCGCGTTTGCGGCCACGCCACCCCGTTCGTCGTCGAGCAAGTCGATCAATCCTCGGACCGCTCCTCGCACCTTGAGCTTCCCGAGGAGCAAGCACCCGTCCTTGGCCACGGGAACAACCCGCTCAACGTGTTGCACGGCCGATCCGACTCGGATTCGCCGCTCCTGATCTCAAGTTGCGTTGCGGTCGTGACGAACGACTAGAGGAGAGCCTCGCTCCGCCCCAAACAGCCCCCCCAAGCCGTCATGATTCGACTCAGCGCAGCCGCGGCCGGCCTCGTGCTCTGCATCAGCTGCTCATCCATCGAGTTCGCGGACTACGCCGCGATCCACAAGGAGACCGGTGTCCGCGTTTCCAAGGACGCGACGCCCGCCACGAATACCGAGGTAGGGCTTGTCGTCGCCGAAGAGTGCGGGTTCTACCTGCTCGGGCTCATCCCGCTTCGCGAGGTCAGCGTGCACGAAGCGCTGAGGCAACTTGCGATCCAGGCGAAGAAGCGTGGAGCCATCGGAGTCTCCCGACTGGAGATCATCCGCCAAACTCCGTCGCTGTTCTCATTCTCCAAGTACCCGTTTCCCTGGCACAGCTTCGTGCAGGCCCGAGGCCAGGCATATCGGTAGCCGCTACTTGGCGACGCTTCGATCCGCGGCGTAGAGCACCAGCTCGGAGAACTGCGGATAGGCCCGCAGGAACTCCAAATCGGGATCCTTGCGGATGTGATCGGGGTCGGCGAATCCGCCATCGATCGCCAGCCGCAGTTCCTCCAGTGCCGTTTCCGCATCCGCATTCCGCGCGGCGACGCACGCCGCGTTGTAGTGGCCGAAAGACGCGTATCGCACGGACTTCTTCGCGCGTTCGTGCCACGGTGCTGACTCGGCTCGCTTGCCCTGCAAGAGCAGCGATGAACCGATCAACAGCGCCGTGTAGTCATCCTTCGGCGCTGCTTGGAGCACACACCGCAGCACTTGCTCGGCTTCCGCATAGTTCCCCTCACTGAAGTAGTGCCGCCGACCCTTCGCGCGCAGGGTCTCGGTGCTTCGCAGGCTCTCGAGGGCGGAAGCAAACCGAGGATCTTCTCGCAAGGACTCGAACTCTGTCGCTTCGCGCAGCTGGGCGAAGTCGCCAAACCCGGCTTCGGTTGCTGCGTCCAACCAAGCAAACGCGTCGTCCGCTTCGCCGCGCATTGCCTGCAAGCAGGCCAGGCGATAGGCCGAAGTGCTAGGGTCGTAACCCTGCTCCATCGCATCTCGATGAGCCCGAAATGCAATTTGGTAGTCGAGTTCTGTCGATCCAGGATCACGCGGTTGGTGCCGCGCCTTCCCCGGAAAGACGAATGCCTGGTAGACGCCTTCCGCTGCCTCAAACGACGCGCGGGCGGAGCTTAGCGAGTCGAGCGATGACCGATCCTGCGCAGCTCTATTGGTTCTACCGCCGGAAGACTGGTTCCCCCGCTGCGTCCCAGTCGCGTACCATACCCCGCCCAACAGGACTGCCAGCAGGACCACCGCTGCAAGGACTCCACGCCGCGAACACAAAGCCTGTCGAAGGGGAGATGCAGCCCGCACCCGCCAAGCGCGCTCGGGCTCCGCAAACATCGTCGGCGACTGCAGCGCCGCAAGTTCGCCTGCCAGGAGTTCGGCGACCTCTCCCGCAGAATCGAAGCGCTCTTCGCGTCGCTTCGCCAGGAGCTTCACGATGAACTCGGCCAACCACGGCTCGACTTCGGGCCTGATCTCGCGGATCGGGCGTGCTTCCGTTTCACAAACTCGATGCATCACACCAAGCAAGGTCTCGCTGCGAAACGGAGAGTGCCCGGTACACAGCGCGTAGAGCACGGCGCCGAGACTGAACAAATCCGTTCGCTCATCCAATGACTCTCCGCGGGCTTGCTCCGGCGACATGAACTGCGGAGTGCCGGCAATCAACCCTGAATGGGTCACCGCAGCTTCGTCGGCGACCCGCGCCAGGCCGAAGTCGGTCACAATCGCACGTTCCACGCCGCGCTCAAGGAGCACGTTCGCTGGCTTCACGTCGCGGTGAATGATGCCCTGCCGGTGCGCTGCAGCGAGGCCGGACGCAATCTGCATCCCGAGCCGCACCACTTCCTCAGTCGTCATCGGTCCCTGTGCGTCCAGGCGTTGCTGCAAAGAACCACCGGGCATGTAGCGCATGACGATGGCCGGGACGCTGCCGAACTCATCGACTCCGTAGATCGCAATGACGTGCTCATCGCAGACCGAGGCAACGGCACGACCCTCCCGTTCGAAACGCGCTCTCGCAGCACCTTGACCGGAGTATCCAGGCGCCAACATCTTGATCGCCACGAATCGATGCAGACTCGCATCGAACGCTTTGAACACAATGCCGGTGCTCCCAGTCCCAACCAGACCCACCACCTCATACGGTCCCAACTTTCCAAGCTTGGTCGGATCATCCGTTGGCCCAAGCAGCGCCAACGCGTCCTCTGACGCGGTCGCCAACGCTTCCGACTCTCGGCGCAGCTCGCTCGTATCCGTCGAACCTGTCGTGTCGTTCGTTACCGAGGAATCTAGCGAATCCGCCAGATCCACCACGAGCGATTGCCAACCCCGTTTCCCGCCAGATAACTTCTCCAGCTGCCGGCAACAGGCGAGACAATCCTCAATGTGTTGCACCACCCGTGACTCTTCAACATCCGTGAGCTGTTCGTCCAGGAACCGCCGCATCAACACTTCATCCGGGCAACGACGCTCGGGCTGCGATCGGCTCGACGGGTGCGTCATTCCGACACCCGGCTGTGGTCTTCCATACGGCCTGGTTTATCGACCTCGTTGGCAGTGACGAACGGCAGGCGATCCGGATCATCGAACCGTTCGACGAGCGCGCGAACGCGCGCAACCACCCGAAACTTCGCCGCGTACACCGCACCACGAGACATCCCTAGGGTCTGCGCAACCTGATCGCCGGGACGCCCCTCCACTGCAGTCATCCAGAACGCCTGCCAAGAAGAGTCAGCGACCTGCGGGCGGATCTTGTCTGTTGCCCAACGCATGAGCTGCTGGCAGTACGCCGTGTCGAACTGCCCATCATCCGTCGAACTCTCAGCGACCGCATCCACCTCGCAAAGCTCCCGGTGCCTGTTAGGGGTTCGCGCGAGTTCAACCACTCGATCCACGGCAACATTGCGAGCCACTCGGAACAACCAACCGCGAAACCGACCACTAGCCTGATCGTGCCGCCATGAGTTGACTCTGGCTGCCACCGCAGTCAGCACCTCTTGCGCTACATCTCGTGCATCTGCTTCTTGCAATCCTTTGCGACGCGCAAAATTCAAGATGGCCCCTTCATAGATCTGCAGGAACTCACTCCACGCGTCGCCGCTGCGGTCGCGTAGCCGCACGAGGAGGCTTGCACGGGTCTGAGGGAGGTTCACCGGGGAGGGATGTGGCTGGGATCGAGCGTGGACGGTCGCCGTTAGCGAACCTGCCGCGTAAACATCTTGTGAACGATCTGCCAGCGATCGCCCACCTTCAGCAGCATGAAATAGTCTATGTATCCCCGCGGTCGACCCGGTGTCGAAATCGACACCTTCGCAACCGCGATGTCGTTCTCGTAGTCGATCGATAAGATGCTGCCGACCTCGCCCGTCGGCACCCCTTCCTTCGTATCGGCGATGTAGTCGACACCAGACCAAACGCTGACCTCACCGTTCTTGATGGAGTAGAGGTTGAGGTCCGGGTGAAATGCACGGCGCAACCTCGCCGGTTGGCCATCGGTGGACCCATCGATGTAGTCGTTGAGAGTCCGCCGAATCGCTTGCGTCGCAGCATCCCCCGATGCGTCTTGAGCCCCCTCCTCGGAGACTTGCTCTTCAGCGTCCATCGCTGCGAGAGCTACAGACCCAGTCTTGCTGGTGGGTTCGAGCGCGAGCGTGGTTTCGTATTGGACACGCGCGCCTGCGGCATCGCCGGCACGCTGCAGCGCGTCCCCCAGGCTGTCGTACACGTTCGGTGAACCCGGAAACTCTTGAACGTTCATCCTGAACAACGCCGTGGCTTCGTCAAGTTTGCCTGCGCCCAACAACGAGTATCCGGCGAGGTTCAAGTCGACCTCGCGCAAGACGTAGTCATCTGAGTCGGCGAACTCTTCCAAAGACTCCTTCGCCGCGTCAACACCTTGGTCCACGACGGTCAGGGTGAGACCAACCGCCAAGGGACGCCGCGTCGCGGGGAAGATCTCTTGGTGCACCGCATACAATTCACTGGCCGCGTCCGCCTCGTCGTTTTGAATCAATCCAAGCATGATCTGCACTACCTCTCCCTCTGACAGGTAGAAGTCTTCGGCTGAAGCGGCACCGCGGAGCATCTCGATCCCCGACTGCACGCCATTGGTTCGCACCTCATTCAACACATGAGTCGCGAACGACTTTTTGCGCTCTTCGGCCTCGTAGCTGCCGCCAACGAGCTTCGCGAACAGCTCCTGCTTCATTTCGTTCACCGCGCGGCCATCGCGGCTCGCAGTCAACAGGATCATTCCGAAGTCCTGCTCAGGGCAAAAGTCGTAGGCCAGTTGGAACCCGTCCACACTTCCACTGTGCTCATAGCTGGTGCCGGCATCTTCGACATGTTCAAAGATCCCGTAGGCGTACCGCCTTGCCGGGCCGGCCTCGGCGAAGCTCCCCGTAAGGACCAACGGACCGCCGTCACCGTTCTTCGCAGCCGCGCGAAAAGCACGCAACTGAGCGATCATCAACCGGCTCAGATCGAGGACGTTGGAGATCACTCCGCTGGCCGGAATCCCCATGCCGAAATCGATCTGCCATGGTCGATGCATCGCGGCTCGCGAATACCCAGACGCCACGAGGCGCAGCACTTGCCGCGGGGCCACGCGATCCGTCGTATCGACCATCCCATACTTGTCGGTGATGAGCTCTCGCACGAGCCGCTGATAGCTCTTGCCGCTCACCACTTCGCACAGGTACCCAAGCACCGCGTAGCCGGTGTTCGAATACACGAACGTCGCGCCCGGTGCGCGCTCCAATCGCACGGAGTTCAGGTCACGAATGAGCTGTTCTTCGGTGTAGCCAGCCGATCGCTGTCGCTCGTAGTCGGCGTAGATCAACGCGTGACGGTTCGGGATTCCTGACGTGTGCGTCAACAGGTGCTTCACCCGAACATCCGCCAAGCGACGCATCGCTGCTGGCTCGAGTACGTCGCCGAAGTACGCTGAGATTGATGTCTCCGGATCAAGGTCTCCGGCCAGGATCAGCTCGTTGGCCACGATTCCCGTGAACGTCTTGGAGATCGAAGCGATCTGGTAGATCGACAACTCATCGACAACCCGCCCGTCGCCATCGCGTCTGGTGCCGAAGCCTTCAGCAAATACCAGCTTCTCCCCCCGCACGATGCCGATGGACACAGCGTCGATTGACTGCGCGTCCATGTGTGCGCGAACAGTTTGCCGGACCCACTTGAGAGGAAGCTCCTTCGCGGCGTCTTGGGCAAGTGCCGAGGAGCCGCACAGCAACATGGTGCCCATCGCCCAACATGCGGTCCGCCCTGCCAAGGTCCATTCACTCTTCTCGAATTGCGTCTGCGTCACGGGTGCTCCGGGTTGGTTTGCCAGCTTGGCCAGCCAGTGTGGTCAGCCGATGTGGTCAGAGAGCGGCGCGACCCTCGGGCCGACCGCCAAACACCTCTCTGCCGCAACCGTCGGATCTTCCGCAGAATCTGAGAAAAGCCGCACTCGTGCTCCTATCCGATCAGACCAGGCGCTTCTCCATCCCGATGTCGCAGCGTTCGTACTGGGGGTGCGGCCCTTCGAAGGTCACGACCCAGCCACCTCGCTTGTAGAGCCGAATCGCGGCGGCATTCTTCGTGCTCGAGAGCAGGTACACGCGCTGCAGGCCCAGTGTGTCGCGCGCATACGCCTCAACCACGTTCATCAACTGTTGCGCGATCCCTCGTCCCTGAAACGCGCCATCGACGGCCATCTTCGTCAGTTCGAACTCCCCGTCCGCGTCTTCCTTGAGCGCGCATACGCCGACGACTTGTTCGTCGATGTGCGCACTGAACACGGAATTGCGTCCGGCGATGTAGTGCTCAGGATGCTCCTTCATTGCGAGGTCCGAAGCCTCGACGGTGTGCAATTCCTCAATCCACG
>CBESZZ010000160.1:0-7794 GCA_965534055.1 uncultured bacterium
CCCGCGGTCGACGAACTCATCCTTCACGTCGCGAAGAAACACGTGGCACCCAGCCATCGCGCACACCTGGGCGATTCCAGCACCCATGGTCCCAGCGCCGAGCACGGCCACTTTGGGGAATTGAAGATCGACGCTCATGCTTTGGTTCCTTGCCTCGCGAGAGGACCTGCGAAAACTACGATGGCTTCTTGCCGGCCTTCTTGGCGGCAGCCTTGTCCAGGAACGCATCCATGCGATCCAGCTTGTCTTGGCTATCGAACAGCATCGCCTGCGCGGTGCTTTCAGTCATCACCGCAGCACCTTCCCCGGGACGCGCGAGTGCATTGAGCACGCTTTTCGCGGCGCGCACGGCCAGCGGACCGTTCTGCGCGATCTCTTCAGCAAGGGCGAGGGCGGTATCCATCACCAAGCGATCTTCGACCACGCGGTTGGCGAGCCCCATCGAGAGGCACTCCGCCGCATCGACGATGCGCCCGGTGTAGACCAGATCTCGGGCGCGGCCCAGCCCGACCAGACGCGGCAGGCGATAGGTGCCCCCGGCGGCGGGGATGATCCCGAGCTTGACCTCGGGCTGCCCCATCTTCGCAGACTCGCCGAGCACCCGCAGGTCGCAGGCGAGCGCGAGTTCACAACCACCACCGAGCGCGAAGCCTCGAATCGCCGCGATGACCGGCCGTGGGAAGTCCTCGACGCGCTTGAACGCCGCGGAGTTGATGGCGGCAAGCGCATCAGCGGCGCGGCGTTCGCGAAGCTGGGCGATGTCCGCTCCAGCAGCGAAGGCCTTCTCACCCGCTCCGGTTAGCACGATGGCGCGCAGGTCTTCGTCGCACTCGAGTTCGCCTAGGGCTTGGTGCAGCCCATCGATCATCTCCTTGTCGATGGCGTTGCGGCGCTCCGGAGCGTTCAGCGTGAGGATTGCGATGCCATTCGAGCGACGATCGCAAAGGATGCGCTCGGTGCCAGATAGGGCGGCGGTGCCTGTTGGGGAGGGGGTCATGGCCGGTAGGGAAAGGGCCAAGGGCATTCGGGTCAACGATTGGGCGCAGGACACGCGCCTCCCCGGGCAAACAGCTCGTTCAGCGAGAACCCACCGTCCAAGCCACCCCGTTGCCCACCACCGCATTGCCAGGGTTGTAGCCAGGCGCAATCGTCCAAGGCTGCAGATACACCTTCAACCCGACCAGCGAGACCCAGTTGGGGATCGCGACTTCGAACCTTGCGGTGGTCGGCCCGGTGCTCGTGCACGGCAACGCGATCGCGTCATCGCTCTGCAACAGCCAGCACCCGGGCAAGCCGAAGATGTTCATGTCCGCAGGAAGCGCGAGCCCGAGTGCTTGCCGGTTGGACCAGCCCCAGGACATGAACGCGACGCCACCGGCCGCGGTGTGCTCGATGTTTACGGTTGCGGTTTGACCCAAGACGGGGCGCGCGTTCGCGTCGGGAATCGCCGCCAATGCCGGAGTGCCGCAGCCCACGCCGAAGGGCTGAGCGATGGCAAGGCCGTCGGATTCGTAGGCCCAAATACTCGGGGTGCTGGCCGGAAAACGGCCCGACTGGTAGTAGACGATGCGCCCAAGCTGCCGGTCATAGACGATGGGGCCGAAGCCTGCGGTATTCGTCCCTGGTGGTGACGCGACTTGGGTCCAGGCATTGCCGACCAACTCGAACACACCGTCGGTTGCCATCACGACCAAGCGGTTGCGCTCGCGGTCGAAGGCCATCGAAATTTCGGCAGCGGTCGTCACGACTCCGGTAGTTGCGACCGGTCGCCAATCCACCCCGTCGTAACGCCAGGTGTCCGTGTGGCCGACCCCGCCGAACATCACGACTTCGCCCTGGACGGAGTCGTAAGTCATCGTGTGTCCATGACGCGCCGAGGGCTGGGTGGCAGGACTGAGCTGCTGCCAATCGCTGCCGTCCCATTCCCACGTGTCGCTAGACGGACCAACACCGGAGATGGCGCCGCCGAACATCACCACGCGTTCGCGCGCTTCATCAAAGGCCATCGCCGTGGCGAACCGCACGGGCGGCGAGTGAACCGGTGCGAGCTGCGTCCAGTTTGCGCCGTCCCAACTCCACGTGAAGGGAAAGTTGACGGCACCAACCACCGCGCCGCCGAACAACAGCGTGCTCGCGGCTTTGGTGTCGTAGACCAAGGCCGCATAGCCGCGCGCCGGAGGGGACTGGGTCGTCGGCGTGCCGTAGTAAAGCGTTTCGCCGTCCACTTCCTGCACCAGGTTGGACGGCTGATAGCCGTTGAAGCCGCCGAAGATCACCATGCGGCCGCGCAGGTGGTCGTAGGTGCCGGCGGGACTCACCGGGCTGAACCCCCCGGTACGAATCAGCCGCCACTCCGGGTCTTGGGCCGCAAGCGATGAACTCGCGATGAGCAGAGCAGTGACGAGTTGAAGTGGTTGCAGCATCGAAGAATCCAAAGCGGGTGTCGGGAACCAGGGGGAGTCTCGCGCGTAGCGATTCCCGCGCCGGGCCCCCAAAATCGAACAAAATCGAACTCCAACTGCGTGAACGGTCGGCAGACCCGTATCCGCGGCATAGCGCGCATTGGCACCGGCGATGGAGTGGCTCAGCGTCGTCAGGCGACAAGACGGCGACGCCCGAGCGACGGAAACCCGACACCACGCCAGTCTTCAGTTCGGTGAACGGGAGCGTGTATGCGCTCGCCAGATCAGGCGCCCGCCGTCAAGACCACCTTCCCCAACACCTCGCGGGCTTCGATCGCCCGATGCCCCTCGGCGATCTCGGCCATCGGCAACACGCGACCTACCACCGTCTTCAACCGCCCGTCTGCAGCCCAGTCGAACAGCTCCAGCAAGTCGGCCTTCCGCCCCATCGTGCTGCCCAGATAGCTGAGCGACTTGAAGAACAGCACGCGCAGGTCGACCTGCACCTCGGGCCCCGTTGTTGCGCCGCACGTCACCAAACGCCCGCCGCGACGCAAGCAACGCACGGAACTGTCAAACGTCGCGCGGCCTGAGTGTTCGAATACCACGTCCACGCCAGACCGACCCACGATGCCGCGCACGCCGTCGACAAAGTCACCGTCCGTCGACTGCACCACGTGGTCCGCGCCAAGCTCGGTGCACAGATCCAGCTTCTCTTGCGTGCTGGCCGTCGCGATCACTTGCGTACCGAAGCACTTCGCCAGCTGAATTGCAGCACTTCCCACGCCGGACGCGCCACCCAAGACCAGCACCGTCTCACCGGGCTGCACCTGCGCGCGACGGCGCAGCATGTGGTTCGCCGTCAAGAACACGAGCCCGAACGCGGCGGCTGACGTCACCGGCATGCTCGGTGGCCGCGGCGCAACGTTGCCCGCGGGGACCACCAGATAGTCGGCGCAGGTTCCGTCCCGCGACTCGCCCAGAATGTCGTAGCCGGCGCACAGCATGTCGTCGCCCCGCAGGCACGGCGCGCACAGGCCGCAGGAGACGCCCGGCAGGATCATCACTTCATCGCCTTCGTGACAGCTGTTCACGCCAGGTCCCGTCGCGTCGACCACGCCCGTGCCGTCACTCCCTGGCACCAAAGGCAGCGGAAACCGATGCCCCGGCACGCCATGGCGAACCCACAGGTCCAGGTGATTGAGCGCAGCGGCCTCGACGCGCACGCGCACTTCGCCGGGGCCCGGCTCGGGCATCGGCCGCGTTTCGAATTCAAGCTTGTCGAACCCGCCGTGCTCACGCACGACGACCACGCGGTTCTCGGCCGCCGTCATCGCCCTTCGAACGCAGCCTTGCGCTTGCCGACGTACGCCGCGAGTCCTTCCTTTGAGTCCTCGCTGGCAAACAGCTTGGCCTGCAGTTCGCGCTCCAGCGCGAGACCCGCTTCGAGTGGCAGGTCCGCGCCGCTCTGCACCGCGCGCTTGATGTGCCCCACGGCCATCGCTGCGCGACCGGGCGTCGTGAACTGCTGCGCATACTCCATAGCCTTGGCGGCGAAGTCGTCGGCAGAGACATCGAACACTTCGTGCACGAGTCCGAGTCGATGCGCTTCGTCGGCGCCAAACGTCTTGCCCGTCACCATGAGTTCCATCGCCTTCGACTTGCCCAAGGCACGGGCGAGCCGCTGCGTGCCGCCCGTGCCAGGCAGCACTCCCAGTGCGACTTCAGGCAACCCGAACTTGCCCGCATCCTTGCGCGTCACCCGTAGGTCGGCAGCCATGGCCACTTCGAGCCCGCCGCCAACCGTGTGACCATTGAGTGCCGCGATCACGAGCTTCGGCGTGTGCTCAAGCCGGAGCAGGGTCTCGTTGGCGTGGAGACAGAAGTTGTACTTCCACACCGGATCCGCCCCATCCAGCATCGCGATGTTGGCACCGGCACAGAAGAACTTCGACCCGGCAGCGGTGATCAAGATGACCTGCACCGAGGCGTCGAACCGCGCCTGCAGGATCCCCGCATCGAGATCCTTCATCATCTCGTGGGAGTAGGTGTTCGCCGGCGGATCATCGAGGGTCAGCACGGCCACGCCGCCGTGAACCTCGTAATGGACGCGGGTCGAATCGGAAGATGAGGAGGAAGCTGCGGACATCGGGACGGGAGTGGAGAGGTTCGAAAGGACCACGGCTGATGCCGGGCCTGATGAAAAACCGATCCGGATGCTACGTTGCCCCGCTCCCCGGGCCAGCGAGACCCGGTTCGCTATGAAGATCACGAAACTCTGGATCGAAGAAGGCTGCATCTCCTGCCAGCTCTGCTCCGACATGGTCCCACAGGTGTTCCAAGTCGACGAAGGCGAGGATTGCATCGTCAAACCGGAAGCCGGCGGCCTCTTCGCCGAGAAGGCCGAAGACATCGTGGAGGCGGCCAGGGACTGCCCGGTGGAAGTCATCCAGTACGACGACGCGACCTGACCGCTGGCCCAGTCAGCCTGTCAGTCTGAATCTACGCCAAGCCGCCGACGCAGAGATTCCATGCCGCGAAACAGCCGTTCCCGCACCCAACCGGGGGTCTGGCCCACGATGGCCGCGATCTCGTCCCGGCCAAGTCCTTCGCCGTAGCGCAGCCGCAGCATCTCCTGCTCGTCGCCTTGCAACAGCTCAAACGCTTCGACGACCTGCTCGCTCTGCTCACGGTCGACGAGCTGGGTCAGGAATCCCGCAGCGGACACCTCAAGCTTCGATCCGGAGGGCAGCAACTCCTCGCGGTGGCGTTGATCGCGACGGCGACAGTTCAAGCAGTGGTTGCGGGCAATCGTGAACAGCCAAACCCGGAATGCATCGGGCACCGAGTTTGTCTTCAAGACCTTCATGAAAACCTCCTGCACCGCGTCTTCGGCCAACGCAGGATCGCCCAAGTAGCCCAGGCAAAACCGCAAGAGCGCTGGACGGTAGAGCGACTCCAAGAGCTTCGCAGCTGCATCATCACCATCGCGAAGGCTGAGCAACAAGGTCGGCGTGAGATCATCCGCAGGATCGTTCATCAGTCTTTGTCCATCATCTGGTCGCGCTTCTCCAAAGTCATCGAGACGACTTCCTCGTGAACGGCACCAGTCTCGGGATCGCGAACCACAACGTGCACCGATTGACCCACTCGGTAGCCAAGGAGAGTCAGCAGGTTGGGAAGGTCCTCACTCAGGCGTTTCAGAAGGAGAGCGTGAATCGGGTAGTGCGATGAGCCATCGGCCACGAGCTGCTCGATCGGCAGGCCGAACACCTCAACAAGCTCCACCCACTTGCCTGGCTCAAGCTGCACGCGAACTGGCTGTTCGGGGCTTGGCCAATCGAACGCGACGAACGGCGCAATTCTGGGCGTCGACATCTCCGGCCTGAACATCTCGCCGGAACCCCTGGAGTTTTCGAGCTCTTGGTCTACCTGCAGTGCGTCCCAAGCACTGCGCGTCAAAGGGCGGACGACTTCCATATGATTCGCGCGGTACAGCGAGCGCACCGACAGCCGCACTTCATCGACAGGGCTTGCGGGTACTTCTTCACCGAGGATCGCCGTCAGGTCGCGACGCACACGGCGACGCCAGTCCGCATCGCCCATCTGCCGCGCTCGGCCAGTCAGGATTCCAATCGGCACGTCGTTCATCGCCAAGAGTTGATGCCAGGAACCGTCGAACAACACCTCCGGCTGTTCATTGAACCAGCGCAGCCCCACAAACGGCGCCACGTGCGTCGCGCTTCCTGCCAAGCCGCCGAGCAGGTGAGAGAAGTCCGCCGGCCTCTGCAGCCACGAGTTCAACACGATGAGCAACACAGTCGCCAGCGCGATGGGCAGGATCCCTTTCCAGGGGAGCCGGGAAGCTCTTCGGACCAGGCCTCCCAACCCCGAACGTGACCGCGCGCTCACTGGCTCACCCGCCACGAAACAGCGCAGGTCGGTCGCGAGCGCCCCCGCGCTTCGATAGCGCTGAGCAGGCACGCGGGCGAGTGCCTTCGCCACGATGCACTCCAGGTCCCCGCGCGTCGACGCCTTCACGCGGCCGAGCAACGGTGCGTCGTTTTCGCACACGCGCTGCACGGTGTCGACGAGAGACGTTCCGGCGCGTTCGTGAGGTAGCTGTCCCGACAGCAGTTGATAGAGAAGCACACCAAGCGCATACACGTCCGTGCGCTCATCCATGTCGTCCGGACTGCCGCGCATCTGTTCGGGACTCATGTATGGCAGAGTCCCAAGCAACCGCCCGGTCTTGGCGAGTGACGTCATGCCTTGGTCGAAGTCCGCAAGCCGCGCCAAGCCAAAGTCGACGATTTTTGGCTGCGCTTCCGCTTCGACCAGGATGTTCTCGGGCTTCAGGTCGCGGTGCAAAACCCCAGCACCGTGTGCCGCTTCGACGCCATCACAAATCCGCGCGATCAATTCAACTCGACCGTCACGGTCGAGGCCGTGGTTCTCTGCGTACTCGGTAAGCGGGACGCCACGCACACGCTCCATCACAAGAAACGGCAGCCCGTCTTCGGTATGCCCCGCCTCGTGAATCGCCGCGATGCACGGATGCCGCAACCGCCCCAAGGCTTCGCATTCCCGCCGGAACAACTGCTGCCACATTTGATCATCTGCGTCCAACGAGCGAATGATCTTCACCGCCACATCACGGTTCGGATTGCGCTGGCGCGCGGCGTAAACCACCCCCATGCCGCCTAGCCCAAGGAAGCCGGTCACTTTGTAGGGACCGATGTAGTCAGGCAGAGTGGCTTTGGGCACACCCAGCGCGCGGGCCACACGCCCAATCTGATTCCGCATGGCTTCCACACGCTCGCCGAGTTCTGGCCGCGCGGCGAGCGCGTCGCTCAGTTCGCTCGCATCTCGGTCAAGCCAACTCCAGAGCTGTTCGTCGGTCGGATCAGACATCGGACCGGACTCAACCTGCCCACGCCCGGTGGAATCGAGTGGCCGGTGGGACTTCTCGTGCGCTTCTCCAGGCGTTGAATTGGGGGAATCGGTCATGATCACCTCAGAGACCCCCGCATCGCTGATCCTGGCTGCAAAAATCCGAGACGGGCGACAAGTTCTGCGCGGCTCGAAATTTCTGGGGCCGGAGTGCGCAGCACGGGGTCTTGCTCATCATGAAACGAATTCTGTTTTCCTGCCTGGTCCTCTCCGGGCTGTTGGCTTCTCCGGCGGTTGCACAGTTGACCCCCTACGACGGACTGCGCTACCGCAAAGACTTGGTGGAGGTTCGACACAAAGGAACCTGGTATCAGCTCGAAGCCATTGGCGACGTCCAAGCCAACGAACTGGTGACGTTCTGCAAGGGGGCTTACGGCGAAATCTGGCGGAAGCGCTTCGCCGAAGATCTGGTCGACGCTCTCCTGAGGAAGGGTGAGAC
>CBESZZ010000161.1:0-7743 GCA_965534055.1 uncultured bacterium
CGCTTTCCAGACTCCAGCGTCCAACGCTTCGATCAACGCGTCGTCGTGAGTTGCCACCAAGACTGCGGTGCCACATTCGGCCCGCAGCCAGGCCAACGCATCGAAGACGAACTGTCGAGAATCCCGATCCAAATGCGCCGTGGGCTCGTCGACGACCAACAGCCGAGGTCGACGCAATATGGCAACTGCGAGCATGGCTCGCTGCGCTTCACCGCCTGAGATCCTGCTCGGAATGCGATGGCCAAGGAGTTCAGGATCGCGAATGCCAAGATGGCCAAGCACGCTCACAAGTTGCCCATACACCGCGGCCTTGCCGGCGACTCTGTCCATGCTCGCCTTGGCACTCGCAAGGATCTGGTCCGCGACTGAATGCAGCGGATCCAGCGCCGATTTGGGATCCTGCAGCAGCACGGTGACAGGTCCCGCCAGCAGCGGCCGGCGGCCGTGGGACGTCGTGGGCCATGGCGCCCCAAGAACGTCCACGGTTCCCGCGGACCGGTCCAGATGGAGCGGCAACCCCAACAGTCCCAACAGAACACTGGTCTTCCCGCAACCGGACGGCCCCCACAGCGCAGCCGCCTCACCAGCCGCGAGATCGAGTTCTGGCAGACAGAACTGCGGGACCTGTTCGTTGGACTCCGTGCGTCCCCGAAGTTCGAGACCGCGCACGGATAGCACTCGTTCGTTGTCTGAATCCACCAGAGACACGCGATCGAGCGTATCCTCTCCACCCCGGTCTTCGCTCCGGTCAAACCCTTCGGATCGTGAACCACCAACCCCAATGACTCGAATGCATCGCTACGCGCCCGCGGCTCTTCTTCCTCTCGTCTTCGCGCTCGGCGCGCCCAACAACGCCGCCAAGGCACAGGCATCTGTCTCTGGAAGTCCTGGCGCGGGAATCAGCGGCGAACTGGCCACTCTCTCCCGTGGCTTCAATGACGCGATGCAGGCGTTGCACGCGAAAGCCGAAGGGCGGCCGACACGAGCAGAGGTGACCGAGGTCGTCAACGCCTGGACGCCCAAGCTCAAGAAGTTCATCGAGAACGAAGCCAAGGACGCCGACCGCTACAACGGCCGCCTGATGCTGGCAGACTGGCACATGAGCGTCTTTGATCTACCGGCCGCGCAAGCAGCGCTTCGCGGGATCGATCCGAAGACGACACCGCCCCTGCCCCTGCTCATGGCCGCAGCCACCGCGGCACGCATGCGGATGAGCGAGGAGCAGAAAGAGTGGACACGCTTGGCGGTCGCGAAGGCACGGGACGACGCCCCCTTGGAAGAACGCATGAGCATGGCTTCGCTGTTGCTCACCGCGCTCCAAGACGTGCCCGCCGGAGAAGCGATTCTCGCCAACGCCATCAAGAGCGCCCGCGGCGACGAAGAGAAGGCACGCGTCCGTTTCATGGCGGCCGAGGTCAGCCGCGATCGCGAGGACCTTCCCGAGGGCGCCTACTATGCGGACCTCGAGCAGCTGGCAGCCGACCTGCCGAAGACCGAGTTTGGTGCCATCGCCAAAGACCGGTTGCGGAGTGCCGAGATGGGTGTCGGCGACGCCGTCTTGGAGCTCACCGGCAAGACGTTTCAGGACAAGTCGATCCGTCTCGCGGACTTCACCGAACAGGTCGTGCTCCTGGAGTTCTTTGCTTCCAGCAGTGAGATCTGGGTCGAAGAAGTTCCCACGATGCAGGCGTTGGCTAAGAAGCATGGACCCGCCGGATTCAAGATCATGGGCGTGAGCCTGGACGAAGATCATCAATTAGCAGAAACCACCATTCGTGGGCTCGGTGTGACGTGGCCGATTCTTCGCACCACCGGTGGGCGCAGTGCAACGGCAGCCCTGCGGTTTGGAGTGGAGACTGTCCCCCACCGCGTGTTGATCGGGCCAGGCGGCAAAGTGCTCGACCCACGTGTGGTGCTTCGCGGCGATGCGTCCATTGCGGAGTTCGAAGCGAACGTGAAGAAAGCACTGCCCGGAAAAGCGCAGCCAAAGAGCGACGGCTAGCGCGCGCACTGCGCTTCGGGCGCAGTCCAGGAACGATTCCGTAGGCCGACGACGACGCGAAGTAATTGCCGCGTCGCTGCAAACCACCGGTAGACGCAAGCCTCGGTCGATCGAGGCAACGCGCGCCGCATGCCAGCGCGCACTCCGAAGGAACTCCTCGGCCGGAAGATCCGCGGCGCACGTAGTGGGACTGCGCGGTCGTGCCCGGTCACAAGTTCAGAGTGACGGGAGCGCATCGCTGTGTGCAAAGAACGCCGCGCGCGAACAGTGCCCGGTGCAAACGGAACTCAGTGCAAACAGTGCTGACGTGTACCCCGTGCGCATTGGCTCAGCTCCAGTGAAGTGCGAGGCGTTCGTGTCTTGAACACTTCGTTCAAGACGATCAACGGGAGCAACAGCAACATGAATCAGTTCACCAAGATCACGGTCGGCTTCATCGCCACCACCCTTCTCACTTCGGGTTCGCTCGCAACGAACCTCATCGCCCAAGAGGGCGCCACGGATCGATCCTCGGATCGACGGAACGGTCTTCGCGCCGCGCCAGAGGCAGCGAAGCAGGGTCAGGCAGCAGCGCACATCGCGCTGGACAAGATGATGTCCGCGAAAGTCGCGTTTGCTCCAGGCATGGAAGCGAAACGCGAAGCGAGCGAAGACGGGAAAACCATCGAGCGCCCCACGGGATCGATCGACGAGTTTCTCGTCCAATGCGAAACGGGCAAGCTGTGCGGCATCGTCGTGTCGTTCGGCGGATTACTAGACAACGGCGACAACACCGTCGCGTTGCCGGCCAACGCTTTGAAGTGGAATGCCGCGGCGAACCGCTACGACGTTCTCATCACGGAGAAGAGCGTCAGCAGCATGGCGAACTTCAACATCGACAAAGCCCGCAAGACCGGCTTCGACGTCTCGCTCATGTCCCTCGAGAAATCCTGGAAGCGTTTGGGCCTGACGTCAGGGAACACCGACGAGATCATCGGCGCAGCCAAGAAAGGCCTCGACGACGCCAAGAAGGGCATGAAAAAGGGCCAGAAGGGTCTCAAGGACGCCGCGGAAGCAGCTGGCATTGCGGAGAGCTCGGCCGATGACGCGATGGCCAAACCCAAGAGCAAGCAACACTCCATCGTCTGCGCGAGCGAAATGATCGCATACCCGGTCTATGCCCAAACCACCGCGTTCGGCGAGATCAAGCACGCGTTCGTCGACACGAAGAACCACAAGATCACTTGTGTCGCCATCGAGCATGATGGCAAGACCGACACTACAGACGGCATGTTCGTCGTTCCTTACGGAGCACTGCAGGTCAAGAAGATGGACGACAAGGACGAGCCGAAACTGGTCGTAGACAAGTCGGTTCGGGCCATGACCGCTGGCCCCAAGGTTCATGAGATCAAGGATGGCATGTTGCCCGCAAGCATCATGAGCCAGGTCCAAACAACCTACGGCGAGATGACGGAATCGGGCGACGGCAATCGCCATGAAGAGGCCGCCGGCGAACACGTCAAGGCCGGCAAGGAACGCGTAAAGCGTGACCGCAGACACGAAGACGGCTGACGTGTAGAGCCCTACCCACCGCAGCGCCCCCGCGGCCGGCACCGCACGCTGTCCAATTCCAAGCAGGCAGCCGGGCCTTCGTCATCGAAGGCCCGGCTGCCTGCTTAGATCAGGCCGGATTCATCGCAGACTGAAGTTCTGAAGAATCACCGTCCGCAGCAGAGGCCCAATGCATTTGGGGGTTCATGCAACCCACTCATGCCCCCCTTCGCCGCGTCAGCACGACGCTCCTAACGACTCTCACCGTCTTTGCATCCCATGCGTTGGCCCAAGCGCCCGACCCGCAAGGCGCGAAATCACCACGGGAGCCTGACATCGGCAACTCCGTGAAGGCTCCGGCCGTCTATCCGGCCGTCTATCCGGCCAAAGCCGCGCTTACCCCCGCTGCGACTCCGACACTCGCGCCGTCCCGTGACTTGCTGCCCGAGAACGCGAAGAGTGCTGCTCCGAGTTTCGCGATGCGGGCCGCAGAAAACCCCGTCGCCCCTCTGAGTATCGATGAACCAAGCGCCGGCGAGATTTGGGCACGGGGAGAGCACTACAAAATCGGCTTCGACCAGGATGGATGGCGCTATGTCGCGCAACCGCGCGCCGGCCGCGACGGCGACAGCGCCGCTCGCGCGCTTGAACCAATTCACTTCAAGCTGCACAGCGCTCAGGTCGCCAATCAAGCGCTTCCATTGGATCATGCGGCGTCACCGCAACGATCCGAGAACGTCGTAAGCTATGAGCATCCGAGCGTCGTCGAGCGGATCATCTTGGCGCCTAAGACCGCCGAGCAGACGTTCACCTTTGACGCACTTCCTGCGCGCGGCGAACTGATCATCAAGCTAGACGTCTCGACCGAGTTGAAAGCAACGCTCGATCCGACCGGCGGCCTGACGTTCGCGAGCGCGGACACCTTGGTCAGTTATTCCGCAGCCGTCGCCTTCGACGCACAAGGACACCGCGTTGATGCACCGCTCGCCTGGGACGGGGAACAGATCACGCTACGGGTGCCCGCGCACTTCGTGCAGCAAGCAGAACTCCCACTGGTGGTGGATCCCATCGTTGCGCGTCGGACGGTCACCAGCGACACCGCTCGGGTCACAAGCCCAGACGTGGTTTGGGACGACGTTTCGCAGCAGTGGCAGGTCGTCTACCAGCGCGAGTTTGGGCCGGGTGATTGGGACGTCTTCGTGCAGCGAATGGATGCTGCGCTGAATCTCGTCGGTGCGCCAATCGTCGTCGACATCTCCTTGGACAGCTGGGTTGGCCCCAAGATCGCCAACCTTCGTGCGTCCGCGACATCTTTGGTGGTCGCAGAATGCCGTCGCAGCAGCAACTTCACGCGCATCGCAGGGCGCACGCTCAGCACCACTGGCACCCTTGGGCTCCGCTTCGACATTGCGAACACCAGCTCTACCCACAGCATTCGCCCCGACGTTGGTGGAGACGCAGCCTCCGGGCCCACCTACTTCACGGTTGTCTGGGAACACGTCTTCGGGACGTTTGACCACGACATCCACGCGCGCCAAGTGACGACCACAGGCACCCTTCGCGGTACCGGTCCGACGATCATCCAGAGCAACACAGAGAATCAAACCAACCCGGCGATTTCCAAGTCCTGTGGTGCACCTCCGTTCAATCTGCAGCGGTTCGTCATCGTCTATCAGGAAACATTCAGCCCGACTGACGAGGACATCTTCGGCGCAATGCTGACGTGGGACGGGGTCTTCGTGCCTGTGAACGGCAACAACACTTTTGCGATCGATCGTTCTTCGTTTTTCAACGAAGCCCCCGAGGTTAGCAGTCCTGGATTTGTCGATGGCACAGACCACCGCCGCATCATGGCCGTCTACTCGGAGCCCAACACCAATGGTGGCGATGCGATCGGAACAACGTTCGACGAGACCGGTGCTGTCCTCAACAGATTCAATGTCCAACTCGCAGTGGGTGATGCAACCCGCTTGCCTTGGGAACAGAGTCGCCCCAGCGTGGATTCTAGTGGGACGCGGTTCGCGGTTTCGTACACCGAAGCGTACCGCAACACTACGGACCTGGATTCGCGAATCGCCATGTTCTCCGTTTCCAGGACGGGCCAAGCCACCGCGACCGATTCCGCAAACCTTGCGAGCACCACGGTACCCGAACGCGACGTCAAGATCGCTTCGCACTACAGTAGTAGCTACGCAGTCAGCGAACTGTTCTGCACTTCGAACTCGCGCGAGGGTACGCGGTTTGAGATCGACGCTCAGGTCTACGGCGACCCGACCAGAGGAGCGTTCTCCGTCCGAGGCACCGGCTGCGGCGGGCTGCTCCAGATTCAATCCAGCGGTCCTGCAACACCAGGTCTGCAGCTGAACTTCACGACCAACGCAGGCAACACCTTTTGCGGCTTCGTCGTCGGGTTCCCCACGAACATTCCGATCCCGGGATGCTCATCGTGCATCCTTGGTGTGCAGGGCAGCGCTGTGTCAGGACAGCAGTTCGATCAATACACGCTGACGATTCCATCTGATGTCGGTGTGATCGGGCTGCAGCTCGCGGTGCAGGGATTCATGTTCAACTTCGCCAATCCCCAGGGCACCACGTGCCGCCGCCAACTCCATCTGAGCGACACCATCGACGTCACGATTCAGTAGGACGGTCTGCTCCATGCTAGCCCTGCCCCTGGCGCAAACCCCTCAGCCTCGCCGCGCTATGCTCGCACCCGTGGCTGACAATCTCGACAGTGAATTCGCCAAGGCAGCAGAAGGCGATCCGGCTGCACTACACCAGCTTCTCGAGTCCTACCTCCCACAGCTCCACTCCTTCGTGACCGCGCGCTTGGGCGCTGGGTTGCGGCAGAGAGAGTCCAGCGTGGATGTCGTGCAGTCTGTTTGCCGTCAGCTCCTCGATGGACGTAGCGACTTCGAGTTCCAGGGAGAGGACCGGTTCCGCGCATGGCTCTTCACGTCAGCACTGAACAAGATCCGCGAGAAGCATCGGTTTCACCAGGCGGGCAAGCGCGCCCTGGGACGCGAAATGCCCGCGGGAGACGAATCATGGGCCAAGCTGGGGCACTTCATGACGCCGAGCCAGGGCGCCATAGGTAAAGAGACTGCCGCAGCACTGCGTGAGGCTTTGGCTGCACTATCGGAAGAACATCGTGAAGTCGTTTCGTTGAGTCGAGTCGTTGGCCTGCCGAACCCGGTGATTGCAGAAATCATGGATCGAACCGAAGGTGCGATCCGCAAACTCCTCGCACGTGCGTTGCTTCGACTCATCGACGAACTTCGTTCTCGCGGTGTGGCCATGGACGCACTGGACTGGTCACCGTGACGAACCACGGAAAGTCACTATCCTCCACGCTCCCCGAGCACTTGGCCGATTCGGTGGTCGAGCAATTGCTCGATACGGATCAACCCGAGGAAGTCGTGCGCTCACTCTCGGCGCGCTTCCCGAATCACGCCAAGGCTCTGCAAGAACTGGCGCGTGATTTTTCGGGCGCGGAAAGGCTACTGCAGTCCGCGTTCACCGGCGCAGAATCGCAGCCACCGGACTTCGGTCCCTACCGCGTCGTCGGTCGACTGGGAGAAGGTGCGTTCGGCACGGTGTACCTCTGCGAACAGCAAGAGCCCGTGCAACGCCGCGTCGCAATCAAGGCCCTGCGACCAGGCGCTGGTGACCAGGACACGCTCGCGCGCTTCGAGTCTGAACGCCAGCTTCTCGCCAATCTCAACCACCCTGCGATGACACAGGTGTACGACGCCGGCACCTTGCCCGACGGTCGACCGTTCTTCGTGATGGAATACGTCGATGGGCTACCCATCACTCGATATGCCCTTCAAGCGTCACGCGCCGATTCGTCACCCGAATCGAAACTTGAGGAGCAGTTGCGCCTGATCGTCGAAGTCTGCCGGGGCGTGGAACACGCCCATCAATGCGGCGTCGTTCATCGAGATTTGAAACCGGCGAACATCCTGGTCATCGACACGGCGGACGGCCCGCGCCCAAAGATCATCGACTTCGGCATCGCCAAGGCCATGGCGAGAGCGCCGACACAATTCCAAACCTCAGGCGGCCGCGTGGTGGGAACCCATGGCTACATGAGTCCGGAACAGGCGCAGGGACTGCCCGACCAAATCGATCGACGCAGCGACACATTTGCTCTTGGCGTGTTGCTCTTCGAACTGCTCACGCGAGAACTGCCGTGGGGTTACTCACCG
>CBESZZ010000162.1:0-7739 GCA_965534055.1 uncultured bacterium
GATCTCGCTTTCCGGCATCGTCACGTCGCGCTCGATCCGCACCGGTGGTGACAAGATGGACGAGGCCATCATCAACTACGTGAAGCGGAAATTCAACATGCTGGTCGGCGAGCGAACCGCCGAGCAGGTCATGCAGCTCGTCATCACTCAGCGTCAGATAGCCGCGCGAATCCAGGTGCGGAACCAAAGTTCGTACGGCTTCCGCGACTTCGCTGGGCGTTTCCCGAAACGCCAACTGCGCGAGAACCAGCGCTTCGAGCGATTCCGTCTCGGACCCACCGGTGTTCTGCAAGGCTGCCCAAGCGGCGTCCGTAGCTTCCTGCCCCCGCGAACTCTCATAGGCATCGAAGGAATCGCGAACATCCTGATCCACTGCGTCAGCAACCAAGTGGTCAGCCCCCAGCTCTGGCCCTAGCTCCGCCAGAACATCCGCCACGACCGGCGCCTCGGTGGAAGCAGGCGACTCGCCCTCTACCGACCGGTCTTCGGACCACCCATCTTCGGGCTGGCCCAGCTCAACGTCTTCGCGATGCAGCTGCGACAGCTCGCGTTCCGCAGCTTCGAGACGCGGCAGCTCTTCTTGAAGCCGCGTCGAGCGATCTTCCAGCACCTCATTCGTCGAAAGCTCCGTTTCCAGGTGCGACAACAGTTCCACGCCAGCCATCTGCAGGATCTCGATCGACTGCAGCATGCGCGGCAACAACGAAAGCCGTTGTTCCGTTGCAATCGCGAGTCGAGGATCTTGGCGCATGGATGACACTGCGCGTTTGATTCGTCGTGCAGCGAGAACCCGCTTGAGGCCCACAATCCGCTCCGATCGCCGACTCCAATCCGCGACCGCCATCCCGACCACGGCACCGGCGACTCCTCGCAGTCGGGCTTGGTTCCCGCATTGGGCCATCCTGACGATTGGTACCGGGATGCCATCTGGACCGCATCCAAATTGGAAAGCCAAACTGGCCAAGAACCGTCTCCGGCGTCGAGTCCACGTAAGACAGCGACCCACCGTGCGACGAACTGAGCATGGAAGCTCATGCGGCGCTTAGATTGACGCGTCCCCGTCCGCAGCTAGCCTTGCATGCCAACATCCGGCGCGCCACTTGGCGGTTCCCTGACCGAGCCATACGACCCTTGAGCAACCGTGCACCACTGCGATCCACGGCTACGACCCGGTGAGCTACTTCACGGACGGTCTCGCGATGACGGGAAGTGCAAAGCACTCCGCAACCCACGGGGACGCTGCCTACCGTTTCGTGAGCGAGGCCAACAAGCGGAAGTTCGAGAAAAACCCCACTCCTTTCCTGCCTCAGTTCGGTGGTTTCTGCGCTTTCGGCATCACCGTTGAGAAGAAATTTGATGGCGACCCAAGAGTCTTCGAGATCGTCGACGGCAAGCTCTACTTCAACCTGAACCCCGACATCAAAGCCATGTGGGTGAAGGACATCCCAGGCAACATCAACTGGTCGACCATCCGCACCAAGCCAGTCACGAGTCTTTAAGAGCAGCGCTATTGCTCCGGCGATGACATGAACATCGCCCGCAGCTCAACGCCTGCGCCGCCCACCGCCCGACACCTTGACCGCGGTCGCCGCCAACGGATCCTCCGGCCAGGCATGCTTCGGATAGCGACGGCTGAGCTCTCGACGAATGTCGGGATAGGTATTCGCCCAGAAGCTTTTCAGATCGCTCGTGATCTGCACGGGGCGGTAGTTCGGGCCCAGGATCTTCAAGATCAATCGACGACCGGTGCTGCCGAGGCCCGGTGTCGCGGTCATGCCGAACAGTTCTTGGATTCGCGCTTCGATCTCCGGGCCACCTGTGGCGGTGTAGTCAATCTTGGCGCGGCGGGTCGACGGGAGCGTGACAGATTCGGGCAAGGCTCGATCCAGCGCGTGCTTGCCGCCAGGCAGAGATGCCGCCAACGTCGCGACCACATCGCGCGACGAAATCGCGTCCAGCTTGGTGCCCACGCCTAGACCATCCACCGCTGCAGTGGCGATGGCTTCGTTGTCGGGCACAGCGACAGCTTCAGGCGCGCCGAACTCGATCCAGGTCGCGACACGTCCGCAGAACTTCGCGACCACGTCGGAGTCGGGGATCCAGCGGGCCCAGTCTTGCTTCAGCAGCGCGATCAGTAGCTCGCGGACATCCATCACGTCGAGCGAGCCACCTGGCACATCGCGCAGCACGAGGTCGAAGTAGACGTCTTTCGTGCGCGCCATTACGCGACCCTTGGCGTCGTCGAGCACCGCTTCGGTGCGACGCGCGTAGGCACCGGGGATCTGCTGGAGCCAGTCTTCTTCCACCGCAATCGCCAGTGGAATCCGAGCGTGGACGCTGCGGACGCTCTGGTTCGGACGGGTTTGTTGACCGCGCGCCCCAGTGTCTAGTAGTCGAAGCGCGACGGCCAACTGCGAGTCCATGGGGAAACCGGCAGGCAACGCCGCAACCGTGCCTCCCACCAGCACGGCCTCCGGTGCATTGGCCCGCAGCCGCTTCGCGACTCGATCGGGGAACGCCGCAAGCAACGCGCGACCAAGTCGTTCTTCGTCTTCGGCTTTGGCATCCACCGCGTGAAGTTCGACACCTGCGCTGCCAGGCTCGACAGATTTCGCAACACGCCGCATCTGCGACACCGCGTCAAGCACAACCCTTGCTGCGCCCTCGTGCAGACCCAACGCATGACCAACGTCGGCAACCCGCTCTCGCGCAGAACCTCCCCCACGTCGTCCCGATCCACGAGTCGCCGACAAGTCCGCGGCGGCGAGCACTCGCTCCTCGAAGTGTCCATCCAGATCTTTCGAGACCGCGTCTTCGGCCAACAGCACCGCGGCCCAAACCCCCGCATCAGGCACGTCGAATTGCACCGCCGCGCGCACGAGCTTGCCAAGCCGCGGATGCAGCGGCATCGCCAGCAGCGCTTGGCCTTCACGCGTCACCGAACCCGCATCGTCCAGCGCGTGCAGCGCACGCAGCAAACGATCCGCCCCCTGCAACGCGGCGCTCGGCGGCGATTCGAACCAACCGAAATCCTCAGGATCGCGGGCTGCGAACGCGCGCACCGTCAGCACGGTGCCGGCCATGTCCACGCGCTGCACTTCCGGATCGGTGTGCGCGCTCATCAGTCGTTCGTCGGCCACCGACCAAAGCCGCATGCAGACACCAGGGGCTTCGCGCCCTGCGCGACCTCGTCGCTGCACCGCAGAAGCCATGGAGATCGACTCGATCTTGAGGCTGTCTATACCGCGCGCTGGATCAAATCGACGCATGCGCACGAGGCCCGAGTCGAGCACGGCGCGCACGCCAGGAATCGTCAACGACGACTCCGCGACGTTGGTGGACAAGACCACCTTACGTTGTGAATGCGGAGCGAGCACTTGGTCCTGCTCCGCTTTGGGCAACCCACCGTGGAGCGGCATCACCGCAATGCCGTCGTGGCCACCAAGTGCGCGCGCTGCCGCCCGAATCTCACCAACCCCCGGCAAGAACACGAGCACGTCGCCGGGCGTAGCTTCCAGCAACTGATCCACTCCGCGTCGCACCTTGTCTTCCAGGCGAAGCTTGCTCCACGCCGCAGGCTGATGCAGCTGCTCGACCGGGTGCAACGGACTGGTCACCTCATGCGTCTCGGCGTCGGGCAGAAACGCGCGCAGCGGGCCTTCAGCCAACGTCGCCGACATAACCACCAGGCCAAGATCCGGCCGCACCGTGGTGCGGATCTCTTGCACCATGGCCAGCGCAAGATCGCCTTCGAGGTGCCGCTCGTGGAACTCGTCGAGACACACGCACTGAATCCCCGTGAGAAATGGATCGTTCGCGACCCGACGCACCAGCACGCCTTCGGTAACGAAACGAATCCGCGTCGCTTTGGAGTCCACTCGGTCGTGACGCACCTGGTAACCCACGCGGTCACCCAAGGTTTCGCCGCGCTCGGCGGCCACGCGTCTTGCTGCCGCGCGGGCCGCAATCCGACGCGGCTCCAAAACCCAGACCTCACCCTCTCGACTTGGATCCCAGATGGCTGGCGGCACGCGTGTGGTTTTGCCGGTGCCTGGCGGCGCATGCAGAATCACCGGGCGCGACGCGACGAGCGTCGCCCGAATCGCGTCAAGCACAGCGTCGACTGGCAGTGATAGTCGCTTGGGCGAACCACCGCGCGCTCGATTGCCTGCCCCCGCGTTGGAGAATTCGTCACGATCGCTCAACGCAGCTCCGCCAGGCAAAGGCGCGTGCGATCTCGCGCAATCAAATCACGTTCCATCAAACGAGCGTCGACCCTCGACCGCGTCCGCCAGAATGCTCTGCGACACCTGCGCGATCGACGAGCCCGCGGGTAAGCCCCGCGCGATGCGTGTAACGCGGATTGCAGAACTCTCGGCCTGCAGACGTTCGACGACGAGACCAGCCGTGGCTTCGCCTTCGAGGTCAGGGTTCGTGGCCAAGCAAACCTCCGCCACCGCGCTACCGCGCAGACGCGTCAACAGCGCATTCAACTTCAGGTCGCTGGGCACGGCACCCTGCAGGCCTGCGACCCGACCCTGCAACACGTGGTAGAGCCCTTGATAGCCCGCTTCTTCAAAGTGACCGACATCGCTCGACTCTTCGACGACGAGCACCATGGCGCGATCGCGTGATTCGTCCGAACAGATGCGGCATGGGTCGATCTCATCCACCTGGAAACAAACCCCGCACGTTTTGATCGCGCGGCGCACGGCTTCGATCGCCTGCGCCAGCGCCAGCGCTTCGTCTTTCGGGACGCGCAAGAGATGGAAAGCCAAACGCTCGGCGGTCTTTGGTCCGATACCCGGCAGGCGCGTCAGCGCCGTCATCAGTTGGTCGAGGCTCCTAGGAGTGTGCGCCATGAATCGCTTGGATGCCGGGGCTGGTGAAGCTCGCGCGAGCGCGCGGTTGAGAACTCTTGGGCTGGTCAGACACGCAAGGCCGCAGTCGCGGCCAATGCGTCGTTGAAGTGCGCTGCCAGAGTCGATGCGCCATGCGGGCCGCTCGCGGCCAGCTGCAAACACCTTGCGGGGCCAGCACTTTGCCGGCGACCTGGTCGACTGATTCGCCGACAACCTGCCGCTCCGAACTGCAACGAGGTTGGACTAGAACCCCATGCCGGGCAGGTTCAGACCGCCGGTGACCTTGCTCATCTCCTGGTCTTCCAACGCCTTGGCTGCGGCAAGGGCTTGCTTGACGGCAACCTTCACCAGGTCTTCGAGCGTTTCCACATCGTCCGGGTCCACCGCCGCGGGGTCGATCTTCACCGCGTGGATCTCGCGCTCGCCGGTCATCGTAACGACGACTGCGCCGCCGCCGGCCTTGCCCTCGACGTGCTGGTTGGCGAGTTCGCCTTTTGCCGCCTGCATGCGCTTCTGCATCTCTTGGGCTTGCTTCAACAGGCTGCCCATGTCGCCGCCAAATCCTGTGGCCATCGGTGTCTCCTCGTGATTGTTGCTGTGGTGTGGTCGCTTCTTACTGACCAGAACTTACATGGGCGCGGCGTCGTCCAGATCGACGATTTGGCCGTCGAAGCGCGAAGCGATCTTCTTCGTCGCCGGACCGGGGTCTCGTCCGCTCGCCTTGGTAGCGCGCGCAGCTCCCCCATCGGTCCCGTCCGCGCCTTCCGCGCCGGCTGCTGCCTCCCCGGGCGACTGCGAATTTGCAGCGTTTGACTGGCCCGCTTCGCTGCCCGGCGGATGCACGCGCACCGCCACATCGCGCCCCAACAGCTGAACGAGCATGGTCCGCAGATCCTGCTGAAGCTCCGGGGACATGAGCCGATCGCGGTGCAGCTGCTTGTCCGACCGCAGATAGAAGTGCACGACGCTCTGGGCATCGGGGCCTTCGACGACGCACTGTTCGATCGTGCGCTCCACCATCGGCTTGTCCTGCCGGATGCGGCCGAGCAGCAGCCCCTGAAGGCCGGCCACTGGAGTTGACGGTCCAGCGGCGACAGGCGCAGGCGCTGCAACCGGGGGCTCGCTTGCCGGAAACGACTCCGCCGACGACGGCGATGCAGGCGGCGAAGCGGATCTCGCGGGCGCCGCATCCGGGGCTGTCGCGGGAACATGAACGGACAAGGCCGGGCTCTTCGCGCCGCCCGCCCCGGCCTCGCCGGCGGACGGCCCTCCCTGGCCCCCACCTCGATCGCGACTCGCAGGCGGCGCGGCCGCGGCAGCGGGAGCCGGTTCTGGATGGCTGGACCACTCTCCCTCTTTCGCAACCGTGACCAACTCCGCCAGGGTGGGAAGCTGGCCAGCCTGCGCCATGCGCAGCAGCGTGAGTTCAAGCAGGATGCGACGATCTTCCGTGTGCCGGATGCGGTCGCGGCCAAGCATCCCGGCCTGGAGCATCGCTTCGACGCGTTCAGGTGGCGCAGCCTTGCTCACCTCCACCAGACGCTCGCGCACGGTACCTGCCGCAGCAACGAGACCTGACGCCTCGCCGTCGACGCGCAGCATCAACAGGTCGCGCAGGAGATCGACAAGCTCACCCATCGCTTCACGCTCATCGAATCCGCTTTGCACGAGCTCGTCGGCGAACCGCAGCGCCTGCGAGACATCGCCGGCGAGCAACGACTCGATGGCGGTGAGCGATCGATCGATGCCCACCCGGTGGACGAGACGGCGGTAGGTCGCGAGGTCGAACTCGGCCCCGACCTCTTTCGCCACCGGCAGGATGCGTTCGAGCGCGGTTTCCGCGTCGCGCATGCCGCCGCGGGCGCCATGGGCGATCTCCGCGAGCACGTCGCCGGGAAGCGCGAGCCCTTCCTTCTCCGCGAGAGTCTGCAGCCGGTCAGCCATGGCTTCTTCGCCAACGCGCTGAAACAGCAGCACCTGGCAACGGGACCGGATGGTCTCCGGAACCTTGTGCAGCTCCGTCGTCGCGAGCACGAACACGACCTTCGGCGGCGGTTCTTCAAGCGTCTTCAAGAACGCGTTGAACGCGCTCCGAGTCAGCATGTGCACTTCGTCGAGGATGTAGACTTTGTAGTTGCCGCCCATCAGCGCCGATCCAACGCGTTCGCGAAGCTGGCGGATGTCGTCCACCAGGTTGTGCGAGGCCGCGTCGATCTCCACGACGTTGGGGTGCGTGCCCGCAAGCACGCTGACGCAGGCGCCACAGGTTCCGCATGGGTTGGACGTCGGGCCCTGCTCGCAGTTGAGCGCGCGCGCCAAGATCCGAGCGGTCGTGGTCTTGCCAACACCCCGGCTGCCGGAGAACAGCAGTGCGTGAGGCACCGTTCCCGCGTCGAGGGCAGACCGCAGCGATTCGAGAATCGCGCTCTGGCCGACCAACTCGTCGAATGCGATGGGGCGGAATCGCCTGGCCAACACCTGGTAGGCGTTGCCTGCCTCCGAACTCGACGAAGCCCCAGTCGATGCGTCAGCCTTAGCCGCAGCGGATGCCGCCGGCTTGGCCGATTTCGGGGCAGATGCGCGTTTTGCTGCCATCGATGGGAGGAGAAAAAGGGTCCGCAGACGGCCCTCGAAGGTGGGATTCACCAGGCTACCCGGGCACAAGCAACCGCATGCTAATGGCTGCTCCGTTCCCGGTCTGACCAGGTTCGCACCGTTGCCTCGCTCGGAACCAAGCGAACCACACCTCCGAGGACCGTCCACGGAACTGGCGGAGAGGGGGGGATTCGAACCCCCGGTGGGTTTTAAAGCCCACACACGCTTTCCAAGCGAGCTCCTTAAGCCACTCGGTCACCTCTCCGCAGAGGCCGTATTTTG
>CBESZZ010000163.1:0-7718 GCA_965534055.1 uncultured bacterium
GGCCAGACGCGCACTGCTTCGGCCTGAGTCACGGTGAATGCCGGCTGGAACGAGGTGCTGACTTCAACGAGGTACGACAGCGCGCCGCTGTTGCCCCAGTGATCGTGAGGCGCTTCGCCCGACGCGGAGGGAGACCGGAACGCGTAGTTCATCGGCGCCCGCAGATCGTCGGCGTACCGCCGGTCGAAGTTCGTGATCGCTCCACTCACGTTGGCGCATGGCGGATAGAGCGCCAGAACCTCCTGCCCGGAACTGTGGCAGTCGATGTAGACCTCCGGGCGAATCGCGCGCACCAGAGCGATCATGCTTTGGGTTTCAGGCTCGCTGCCCGCGGATGGGCCTCGGTAGACGTTCGAACCCGTGTTGCCCGACGAACCGCACACGCCCCAGAGGAACGGATAGTTGCGGTTGAGGTCGACACCGAAGTTGCCGTTCCCGTGGTTGCGACGGTTCTTGCGCCAGAAGTTGTCGACGTTCCACACGTGGTCCACGCCATCTGGATTGACTGTGGGCACGAACCAAAGCTCTTTCGCGTCGACCAAAGCACCAAGCGCTGGGTCGGACACGCGGTTGTTCAACACCTGCTGCATGCCGTAGATCACCATGTGCGGTGAGTTGAGCTCGCGAGCGTGATGCTGCGAGATCCACAGGAACGCCGGCTCGTCTTCGTCCAACGCAACGTTGTCCGACACCTTGAGCGCCCAGATCGAGTTGCCGTTGTGGGGCGTCGCCGCGCCTGGCAGCGTGGAGAGATCGACCGTCATCGCGAAACCCGGCGGGGCCGCGACCAGGGCGTCGATCTCTGCTTCGACCTCGGCGGTCGTGTAGTAGTTCATGTCGGGCATATCGATGCCCGCCGCTTGCCGCGCAATCGCGATGTCGCGGAACGGCTGGCCGCGGGTCACGAACCGCGCTGAAGGAGCAACGGTGCTGAACGCAACGAGCTCATCAGGCATTACGACGACCTGCATCGGGCCCGACTGGTGCGCGTGCAGCACGTCGAACCGGTCCTGGACTGCGCTCAAGATCGCGGGGGGCGTGTCGCCCGCAAGCTCGAAGAGATAGCTCGTGCCCGGATCACCAGGCGACTGGCCGAGCGCCGCGGGTGATGAGCAAACGAGGAGACTGAACATCGCGCTGAAGCCAAGGGCTGCAGCGCGTACGGAGGTAGCGGGATGGCGCACGTGGATTTGGAGAAACGAAGCTAGGGGGCGGGCAGGCAGTGAAAGGCTAACCCCTGAGCGACGACCGTGAGGGGTCGCGCTCCGGTTGGGGGTTGGGCCATGGGAAAAGCGGTAGCGAGCCACGAAACGCACCGGCGACCCGATTGCGAAACTCACATTTGCCGCAGTGTCCCGCGGACGCACCAACCACCCATGCGGTCGACCGTTCCAGTAGCGCGACCGAGCCAGCGACTCTTCCTCGCAGGATCGCGCCCTCGAGAACCGGCGAACACCGAGCCCATACTTGTGCGGCACCGCGGACGGGCCATTCTCCTGCCCGGTGCCCAATTCCCCCTCCAAGCCAACCGAATCCCAGCCGGCGGCACACGCCCCTGGAACCGCCCCGCCCACGAAGAGCCAGGACCGCGGCACGCTGCGGGCGGCAAGCTCGATCTCGGGGCTGACTCTGCTTTCACGGGTGCTAGGGGTGATCCGCGACAGCGTGATGATGGCGATCCTGGGTGCAGGGTTTGAATCCGGCACCTTCCTCTTGGCATGGTTGTTCCCCAATCTCCTGCGGCGGCTGTTCGGCGAAGGTGCGCTCTCCGCGGCGTTCATCCCTCGCTATGCAAAACTCTTGTCCGCGCAGGACTCGGCTGCGCAGGACACGCTCGCACGGGACACGACCGCGAAGGATGCAGCCGCGACGGACGCACCAGAGCCAAAGCTCGCCGCCGTGCACGACAAGGCTCGGGCACTGCTCGCCGATGTCTCAGGGTCCGAGGCTACTGCGTTGCTAATCGTCACCGCGGTGGTGGTCGCGGTATGTGTGTGGGCCCCGGCGCAGTCGATGCCGCTGCCTGGCGTGGGACCGCTCGAAGCGGAACGCGCCACGACGTTGTTCTTCGACTTGGCGGCAACGATGTTTCCCTACGTCGTTCCGATCTGCCTGGTCGCGCTCTACGCCGGAGCGCTCAACTCCCACGGCGTGTTCGCGATTCCTGCCGCGTGCCCGGTGATCCTGAACCTCTTTTGGATCGGCGGGCTGGTGTGCGCCGCGGCCCTCGGCCTCCATGCGTCGACGTCGGACGCACCGGAAGCTGGGCTCCGAATGGCTCGGTTCGTTGCGTGGTTCCTGTTGATCGGGGGCTTCGCTCAGCTCGCGTGGGTTGCCATTCCGCTAGCGCGCCGCGGCCGCCTGCCGCGGCCGCGGTTCTCGCTCATCCCGAAAGAAGCTGCCGCACGGCGCGTGTTTCGAGTCATGGGTCCGGCAGTGCTCGGATTGTCGTTGGTGCAGATCAACACCCTGCTCGATCAGGGGATGGCCTACTTCCTCGTCGCTCCAGGCGCGATCAGCTACGTCTATCTCGCGAACCGGCTCTTACTGTTCCCGCACGCATTGACGTCCCTGGCGTTGGCAGTCGCGGTGTTTCCGAAGCTGTCTCTGCTCGCTGGCGACGGCGACCGTACCGCACTTCGCGACAAGCTCGAGCAGGCGCTGAGCGCGACGGTGTTTCTCGCGGTGCCCGCGAGTCTCGGTCTCATCCTGATCGCGCCAGATCTCATCAAGCTGCTCTTCGAACATCAGCGCTTCAGCGCCGAAGACTCGCACCGAACGAGTTTGACCACCGTGTGTCTGGTTGCCGGGCTGCCGACGATCGGAGTGTCTCAACTCTGCGCGCGCGCCTTCTACGCGATGGACGACACCGGCACTCCGGCACGATTGGCCGGCGCGTTGGTGTTCGTGAACCTGGGCTTGAACCTCACGTTCCTGTTCGTTTGCGGAATGGGCGCGGCGGGCTTGGCGCTGGCGACAACCATCACTTCGATCGTGCAGGCCACGCTTATCCTGCGTTGGATCCGGATTCGATGCCCTCGTGCGGCATCCACACCGACGACACCAACCATCGCTTGGAAGACCCATCTATGCATCGCGGGAGCGTCCTTGGCGATGACCGCAATGGTGCTACTGGTGCGCTGGCCCTTTGACGGAGCTGAAAGCGCCGACGCCGGTCTCGTCACTCTCGCGCTGGGCCGTGTTGGCTTGCCGGTGGTCGTCGGCGGCGCCACCTATCTGCTGGTGCATGCGGCGTGGGGCACACCCGAAGCTCGCATCGTGATCAACCAGATCAAGCGCCGACTCGGTCGCTCGTAGTGGGGTGAGTTGGCAGGCGCCACATCGCCAAGGGTGTTGGTGGCGCATCGCGGAAGGTTCGGGCCGAACTACTCCACTCGCTGAAACTCCAGCAAGCTGTTCTCGCTCTGCTGAATTCGCAGCGTGTTGCCAACCAACGTGTATCCGACGTTCAAAGCCAGGTTGTCTGCCTCGACGTAGAGATCACCATCTTCATCCGTGACGTGCCCGGCCAAGCTGCGCAGCAGCAAGTTGCCGCTTCCGTCCGTGCGATACATCCGCGCACCAGCGCGCAGGATCGGCAACGCGGGATCGACACCGGGCGCCGTGAGGTACAGCAGCATGTGGTGGTCGCCGAAGCAGATATACCCTTCGGCGCCTCCAATGATCTTCCCGGCGAGGGTGAAGAACTGCAGTCGGTAGATTCCCGCGAGTGCTGAGCGCGGTTGCGTGCGTTGGTTCAGATCATCGCGCCGCATCGAGATCAGCGCGGTGCCCTCGACGGGTTGAATGGCCGTGCCAAGTGATCCATGGGCATCACCCGCGATCGGACGTCCGAAGCCAGACGGCTCGGTTTCGCGTCGACCCTTGGCCTGAGCTGTGAGGTCTTCAACGCGCGCAACGTGTGGTTCCGCGGGGGTCGCAACTCGGGGAGAGGACCCGCCGCCCGTTGGTTTGCCAACCGATTCGCTCGCCGAAGCGCCCGGGGATGTGGCCTCCGAGTTCGCAGCCGGTGTTGCGTCTTGGTCGACGGGATCCGCTGCGTCGGCGACGTGTTGGCCGCCCTGACTGACCGGCTTGGTCGTCGCCAAGTGCGGGCCGGTCGCCGCAGCGGTTCGGTTCCCTGACGACGTTGCACTGGGCTCCGCAACGGGTTCGACAACGGCGGGCGGCGCCCCCCAGCGCATCGCCGGGTCGTTCCTTGACGGAGTTGCGGCAGCTTTCTGGTCGATCTTCACGAGGCGGACACCACCGCGGGGATCGGGCTTCAGCACGTATCCCTCCGGTACAGAGCCACGGAAGGTGGAACACGCGCTCGCCATCGCGAGCAAGAGACAGCCGCTCAGTCGAAATTTCATCGCAACAAGACCTCCAACGAATCCACGCTATCCGGACCGCTAAGCACGTCGGCCGCGCCGGCAAGACCAACGATCTCTACTTTGGGCACCTGGTTGCCAATCGTGTCTGTTTCGACCAACACTCGCCGGGACAGGGTCACCGAAGCGTGCACCAAGATGCGAGAGCTCGACGCGCCGGGAAGCACGAACATGCCCTGCTCATCGCTCATGGTGCGCACCGAACCTCGAGGTCCATCGTCGTGCCAAACATCTGCGCCGGCGACAAAGTTGCCGGTGGCGAGATTGAGCACGATGCCGGCAATGCTTCGCTCAGCCTCCAAGCCCAACACCACATCGCGCGCGCCCGGCGCGCTACGGGTTTCCGGATGGGTGATTCCCTCGGGAAGGCCGTGCACCAAGAGCTGAGGCCGCTTGCCCATCGGCACTCCATGCAGCTCGAACGTCCCGTCCGCCGCAACCGCCGCCTGCACAGCAGGCAGGCTGAGCGCCACGATGTGCAGCGAACCGGGCTCGACGCCCGTCTCACCGAGCACCACGCGACCACGGATCGACTCGGTCGGGTTCATGACCAGTAGCTGGCGCGTATCTTTGCCAACCACCCAATCCACGTGGGTCGTCGCGAACCCCTCCGCCTCCGCCCGCACGGTGACGAATGGGGTTTCTTCCGCCAGTTTGACGAATGCGACGTCGCCCGCACCGTCGGGAACCTGCTCTTCCAGCGACGGTCCGCGCGCCGAACCCGCAAGCGCCGTCAAGCGCACACCCGAACTGGGCAACGGCACGCCACTGGCGGACTCCACGCGTCCAAACGTCACCACGGGATCTTGCAGCACGGCGCGCAGAGGCTCGTCGCCAAGGTTCACCACCTGCGAGCCGATACCACGGCCTGGGGCTCGCCAAGTCATGATCGCACGCTCTTCCAGAATCTGATCGGCACTGAGCGTCGTCGTGAAGCCGTCTGGGCCGCTGAGCGTCAAGGTTGCGAGCTGCGTTGGCGGAGCAAGTTCCCAAGTCGCGAAGACCACGGGGTAGAACGACAATTCCACCTGATCGACGAGACCACTGCCCGCGTCTGCAAACTCAACGGTCGTGTGGTTGCGCAACCAGTGGTTTCGCACCTGCCAAGCAACCAGCGCCAGCAGCCCCACCACCACTCCAACGCCAATCCACCGCGCATTGCGCTTCCGCCGCGCCTGCATCCGGATCTTGCGACGTGCGCGCTGTTCCGCGCTCACCCGAACCGGAGCACCGACGATGGGGTCATCAACCGCGGGCCGTGCCTCGGAGGCTTGGAGAGGAGCTTGGGCTCCGGAAGGCTGCGAATCGCGGCTTGGCTGGGTTGGCGTGGAACTCACTGGATTCGAGATGGTGCCATGGCAGCTGGTTGTCGACTAGAAGGCTGAGTCAGAACGACGGGACGGGCTTCGTGGTTCACGCATGTCAGTACGGGTAGCCTGCACCCCATGAACGCAGCTCAGGAGGCTAAAGAGGCGGTTGGCCGCGCCGCGGCGGAACTCGTCACTTCGGGAATGCAGCTGGGATTTGGCAGCGGCTCCACGTTCCTTTGCTTCTTAGAAGCCTTGGCCGCCCGGCGCGCGCGCGAGACGTTGGATGTCGTCGGCGTCCCGTCGAGCAGTGAATCCGCGGAGGCTGCAACAAGGCTTGGCGTCCCGCTCATCGAGCTGGACACCGTGGACCCCGAAGTTGGTCTCGATCTGACCATCGACGGCGCCGACGAGATCGACCCGAGCAAGGCGATGATCAAGGGCGGCGGTGCTGCCCTCGTGCGCGAACGCCTCGTCGCGGTTGCCGCACGCGAGATGATTGTGCTCATCCACGAAGACAAGCAGGTGGCGACTCTCGGAGCGTTCCCACTTCCGGTCGAAATCCTGCCCTTCGGCGCGCAGCACACCATCGCGCGCTTGAGCAAGCTGTCGTGCACAACGCAACTGCGGAGCAAGAAGTCGGAGCCGGTCGTCACCGACAACCACAACTGGATTGTCGACTGCGCGTTTAGTGCCATCAGTGACCCGGGTGCATTGCAGGCCGCGCTGAATCAAATCCCTGGGGTCGTGGACTGCGGATTGTTTGTTGGCTTGGCGGGCCGCGTCTTGATGGCTCCCGCGGATCACGGCCCGGTGCGAACGTATTCCTGAGCAGCGGCCGGAGGCATTTTGCCTCAAGAGGGGTTCGGTCACGACCCGCGGACGACACGGTCTGTAGCCTTGCTGCGTGAAGTCCCCCCCTCGCAAGTCGTCCTTCTCCGCACCTGACTCTCTAATCCTTTGGATGCTCGCCGCGACGGTGTTGCTTGGCACGTCTCCACGTGCGGCCATGCAGGCGCCTGGCACCTGGACATCGCACAATCCTGGCGGCGGTGGATGGTTCGAACGCATCGACGCGGGACCGACCGGTTGGCTCTTGGCCTGCAGCGACTTGTCCGGCGCGTACCTCAGCCAAGATCGCGGCCAGAGTTGGACGGTGATTGGACACGACCGAGGCCTCACGTCGACTCACGTGGCTTGCGCAGGGTTTCACCCGACGGACCCGTCGACATTTCTGTTGGGAACGGACTCGGGGATCTTCCGCACCACGGATGGTGGTCTGACACTGAGCGAACCACTCACGACTGGCTACACAGAAGACATCACTTTCGCGCCGTCGGACCCGAACATCGTCTACGCCGCGTGGCACCCACGGTTCAACTCCACGGAAGGTCGCATCCAACGCAGCCTCGACGCGGGGGTCACTTGGCAAGCGGTCGACGTGAACCTGCCGCCCAGTCATCGCCTACTTGAGATTCTGGTCGCGGCGGACAACGCGCAACGTTTGTACGTGCTTAGCGGCGACGGAAGGTTCGCGGACGGCCCAAAGAACTTGTTCCGCAGCGATGACGGCGGCCAGAGCTACGTCGCGCTTGGCGCCTCGTTCAACAACCGCCTCGCGGACGTTGCGCTCGACCCACACCAGCCCGATGCGCTCTACGCATCCGTGAAAGACGCACAGACGCTGCAACTCGGTCACGTGCATCGCAGCACTGATCGCGGGGCAACATGGACCTTCCTGTCTCGACGCAGTGGCCACCTTTGGCCGGATGCTCGCACTCCCGGAGTCCTGCGCACGGCCGTCGCTCGCACACAGTATCCATGGCTCACGCAGGTCGAAGGAATCTGGGAATCTACTGCGGGTGGCGCACCCGCAAGCTGGTCCAAAGTCAGCACGGTCACCCAATTCGATTCGGGGTGGTCGTCAGCGTACTGGGCGTTCAATTCCACGAGCGAACACGGCGGTTTCTGTCAGGATCCATCCGATCCGGACGCGATGTTCTGGGTGAACAGCCAG
>CBESZZ010000164.1:0-7707 GCA_965534055.1 uncultured bacterium
CGCGCTGAGGGCGCCGCGTGATCAATTCGCCATCCACAACTCTTGCACTTATCTCGGACGTATGCGAAAGAGCCGATTCTTCGAGCTCATCGACGGGTCTCCTACAGGGTCGGAGAATCCTTCCGTTCAGCTGTCGAATGCACCGTTCATCAGCCCCCCCTACGTTTGTAGCCCTTCGTCGTGTTCACGTTGGCTCATGGTCTTGACTTACTTTGCCCCACTCACGAGACTCCTTTCTCCTGCGGCCCCCCCGCAGCGAGATGGAAAAGGTAGTCGAATGGACATGAATATCCCGCGCACGAACTTGAAGTTCGTGGCATGCGTCACGCTAAGTGTCACGCTCTCTCTGGGATCCCTTGTCGCGCAGAGCTGCGGCTACCCGATCATCGAAAACCCCTCGTTGCCACCCGGTGCCGCACTGAAGGGCGGCGGTAACATCTACGGTGGCTCCGGCGGAAAGGAATATGGAGGTGGCTGCATACAAGACGGCGGCATCTGTCCGCCCCACGGCGACTACCCCGACCCGGCAGGCGGCAACTTCGTTCCGCCACCCCCCGGCACGCTGTACTACTCCTCCAGCGGCAATACATCGCTCATTGGCGCGATGCCCTTCGATTTGGGCGCACAGGTGACGATGGCGGGCCCGCCGGTTGGGTTCTTCTACGACCATGGGCAAAGCTACGTCGGCATGGCGTTGCAGTCGACGCCATACGGTCACCGGCACGGGTACGGCGCGTCGTTTGCGCTGGGTCACTCGGGCACCGTCTCACCTGCCACGGGTGCGTTCGTGCATCCATTCACGCTGCTCGCACTGCCCGGCTACGCGGACAACATGGGGATCCGCCTCCGTGCAACGTACCTCAGCAACGCCAGCGAAGCGGGTGAGGCACTCCGACCCTTCGGCGCTCGGTTCGTTCTCTCGGGCTATGACCTGTTGGAAGAGACATCGGGCCAGTCCGCCGGTGCTGCGGGCGCGGCAGAGATCACGGTGCACCGGGGCGACGGGTTTACGACCGTCTACACTTTGGTTCAGCCCGGTGGCAACACGTACGCTTCGCTGGGCGGGGTCCAAGACCAGGTCGCGTTCAGCAACGGCGACTACCGACGTCTGCTACCAGACGGTCGAATCATCACCTACACGCCTGCAGGTGGCCAAGATCCTGCACTACCCATGTGCTTCGTGCGCAGGTCTGTCGAAGATCGCTACAACAACACGATCTCCTACAGCTATGACGACAACGGGACCTACCCGCGAGAACTCAAGAGCATCGTCGACACGCGCCAGGTCAAAATCGAACTAACGTGGTCCGATGTGACGGGTATCGGCCGTCGGATCACGAGGATTCACTTGCCATATGGACCTGGAACCGACTTGGCCAATATGACCCCTGCGGTCTCGAACGCCAACGAGCTAGCTGTTGACCTGGCCTACGACGTGTCCACGGGGATGCCGAACCGCATCACCTACTTCGAGCGGCTCGTCTCACCAACGGCCGACGCAACTCCAGGCGCGGCCAGGCCGGCCGTCAGCATCAGCTACGACCCTCAGGGCTTAATGACCAAGATCACCGACGACACCTTCGGTGGCACCCCCGTCGTTCGCTTGGAGAACCGCTACGCGGACAACGCTGAGTTTGGCCGAGTCGTGGTCGAGCAAGCGGAAGGCAGTCTGACGGACTCATCAGCACCCAAGCACGACTACACGCTCTACGAAGCTGGCACGACCAGCAATCCACTGGGGAAGAGAGTCTACGTGGATCCCCTCGGCACCATCGTGACGATGATGCTGCAGGAAAATGTTTTGGCGATTGAGTCGGTCACCATGGAGTCGGTGCAAAACCCGCGAGACCTGGACACAGACTCACCGATTCCCGATCCGATCACGTTGACCTGGACCGTCGACTACAACAGCTGCGCCTGCACGTTGCCCCACAAGATCACGAGTCCGGAAGGGCGAGTGTACACCTACAACTGGTATCCGGATCGAGGCCTGCTCGCGAACCTGATTGTTCAAAAAGGCACGGAGCAGACCTACACGGTGTTCGAGTACTTGGATGTCGTCGACAGCAGCGTCCTGACGAAGATTTATCAGGACGTTGGAGGCCAGGCTGAGCTGGTCACCGAGATTACCTATAGCCGTGATCCGATGGCGGTGCCCGACTTCGAGCAGGTAGAAATCAAGAGCCTGGGGCCAGCGGTGATCCGTCAACTCTTAGACTACGACAGCATAGGGCGCATCTCCAGAGTGACTGATCCGGAGGGTACGGTCACGGATTACGCCTATCGCTCGGACACGGAAGTCGGTCGCCGACTCTTGAAAACCGTGAATACCAACGTTCCCGGTGCGCAGCCGCCCGTCGAAGAGAAGTTGACCTACCTCTTCGATGACTTTGCTCGGTTGCTTCAGACTGATGGTGAGGACGGCAGGATCCACAACCTGACGTGGAACACGAGCCAACAGCTTCAGGCCGTGGAGTCGCTGCCCATGCGCAACGAGTTCCGGTACGACCAGCGCGGCAACATCGTCTTGAGCCGCAGCCGGAACGCAGATGAGACCGGCGCGTTGCGCCTCCGCGAGTGGATCGAGCAGAAGCACGGGTTTGACGGTCTCGACCGAGTGGTGTCGCAGAAGGTCGATCAAGCACCACTGAACGTACTACCCAGCGACTTCCTGGAGTCTACTTACACCTATCAAGCCGACCATCGTCTGCTAACCGAGTCTCTCCCAACTGGTGCGCAGAACCTCTACGTGTGGGACGGTCACAAGCGGTTCTACAAGAAGGTGTGCGACGACGGTGGAATCTCGTTCACGCCAACGCGGCAATTCTTCGACAAGGACGGATTGCTGATCGTCGCCAAGAACGGGGTTGGTGATGAAACTACCATCGGTCTCTCGCCCATCGGCTTGATCCAGACGGTCACGAACGACGAGCACGGCCAGGTCCTTGTGGAGCGAGATAGCCTGTTGCGCATCAAAGCGGTGATCGCACAGGACATCTCGGGCACGTCACCCGTACCGTTGACTCGAACCGACTTCGACTACAATGCGGTCACCGGATGGCTGGAGAAGACGAAGCGTCAGCTGGATCCTACGACGAGCACGGGAATCGATGACCAAGTGCTCTGGGTTCGCAACAAGCGCGGTCAGCTAATCGAGAAGGGGTTTGAAGCCACCCCAACCGACACCTCATTCGGTCGCGGATTCAAGGTGATCTACGACGCCTTGGGTCGCGTGCAGCAAGTCGAAGACAAGCACGGCGGTCAAACCAATAAGGTGGTCTACGACTACGAACCTGGCACCGGACGGTTGAAGAGCAAGACATCCAAAGAAGCTCGGGAGAACGCAGCAGGCAGTTCGCCGCTTTGGGAAGAGCGCATTTACAGCGAGGACTACGTCTACGACTCGTTGGATCGCCTGCTGTCGGTGAAGCGCAATGGTGACGCTGCAACGCAGTCAGGAGCCCCGGCATCGATCCAACACAATTTCCTCTACGACTCTTTGAGTCACCGCGTGCAGTTCACCGATTCCATGAACGCCAAGCTCCGCTGGGAGCGGGACGGTTTGGGACGGGAAGTAGCGAAAGAGGAGATTGGACACGCGGGCCAGATCACCATCCGCACCACGTGCGACTACACGACAAGCCCCACGGATTGGTCGACGGTCAAGACGGATGCGACGGGATTCACCACCAAGCTGGTCTACGACCGGGTTGGTCGTATCACCAGAAAAGAGAACCCCGGATACAACGCCGGCAATGGTGCCCAAGGGGTCTCGTTCTTCTATGACGCGGCCAGTCGACTACTGCGCACCGAGGACGGTCGCGGCGCTCATGTGCTCCATGAGTATGACGGTGCAAGCCGACTGACGAAACGCGAGTTGGACCCAAGCCTGCCACACCCAGCCACGGTGTCGCAGTTGGCCGTGCGCGAGATCTTCAACTACGACGCCATCGGTCGCCGCACCGATTACACCACGGAGTTCAAAGATGGATCCACCGATTGGCCCTTGGTGAGGGTCGACGACTTGTGGGATCCTCTGGGTCGAAGCCCTCAATCAGACTTCACATTCTTCTTTGCGCCTCTCTACGTTGGAAATACGACCCTCGGAGTCACCAGCGAATGGACCAACGATCTTCATTACCGAACGGGCTTGCAAACCAGCGGAGCAGCGGCCGGAAATGCCTTCGACATACAGGTCACCCCCGACGCCCTGGGTCGCATGAAGAGCAGCTCACTCTCTGTGAGCGGAACGAGCTCGACCCTGGCGAGCTATCGTTTCGTCGGAGGCCGCGTGCTGGCGCGCGACGCGCACTCGGCGGGTGGCGCCGTCCAGAGCACCGCCAATATTTGGGACGGGCAGAAGCGGTTGTTTCAAACTGGCACCAGCATCGGTGCTGCGTCCGTCGACTACGCCTACACATACAACGACGAAGGGCGGATCGAGCAGAAGCTCTACGACAAGGTCGGTGTGACCCTGACGGGTGGTAACACCCACGAAGGCGACGCCTTCGACTTGGATGGCGTACACCGCCTGACCGACAGCAAGCTGGGCTTCCAAGACAACCAGATCGGCGGCTCGTTCGCGAGCCTTACGCAGTTCCAGGTCCAGCGGGACTACGAGTACGACCTAGGGCAGAGCCGTAACCAAGTGATCGAGACTCCCGGCGGAGGAGCTTCGAGCACGGAGGTCTACACCAAGCAACCCAACAGCAGCCGGTATGCAACGGTGGGTCCGAGCGGAAACGCGACCGCACTCCTCTACGACGAGGCCGGCAACTGCATCTACGACGGAAACTTCGTCTACAAGTACGACTTCCGCCACCGACTGTCTGAGGTCTACCAGCAGGTAGAAGGGGAAACCCAAGGCGCCACTGCAGGTGGTTCAACCCCCTCGGGACGCACGACCATCGTGTGGCCTGAGTTGGACGCGGAGAAGATCGCACGTTTCCACTGCAATTTCGCCTGCGAGCATCAAGTAGGCGACTACCTGAAGTCGGGCACTGGATCACGCGAGCCTCTGCGGGCGACGACGGAAGAACCAAGCGGTGCCGTCGCAGGCGGTGGAGAAGGTGAGGCGACGTTTGAGATGGTGGCGTACTATGGCTACGACGCCAACAACCGACGTGTCGTGCGAATGCTCAACGACGGCGGGCTGAAGACTTACTGCTCGAGTTTCGACGGTTGGCGGGAATTCGAAGAGAGCGAGCTTGGAATCGGTCAAAACAACGCCGCAGTGTGGCAGAAGCTGCAAGTGTTCATCTGGGGCAACGGCCTAGACGAGCTGCTGCGATTTGCGAAGTTCAACGGCACAGGATGGGACGAATACACCACGCTACAAGACGAGCGATCCAACGTCGTCCGATTGATCAACGCATCGGGTCAAGTGCACGAGCGGTACGAGTACGACCCCTACGGAGAGGTGACTACCTTCGACGCAACGGACGAGGAAATGCCTTTCACGCAGATGCCATACCTCTACACGGGGCGACGGTTTGACCCGGAGACGGGGCTCTACTACTTCCGGAACCGATTCTACAGCACTGAGCTCGGACGGTTCATGAGCAAGGATCCGCTGGGGCAGTGGGCTGATCCTTTTTCCGCGGGGAATCCGTATGCATTCACGGGTAATGCGCCAGGGGATCTAATGGATCCGCTAGGACTTCAGGTTAAGTTCGGGATAAAAGACCCGGCTCTTGAAGATAGAGCGACGGCGCGAGCGTTAGAGCGCTTTCTCGCCGACAAAGAGTCTGGGAAGCAAGATGTCGATTTGGCCGAATACATCCAGCAAGCTATAGCTGAGTCTTATGAAGCCCTTTATGGCAAGGGGTCGGAGCCCGCCATTGACCTAATCCAAAAAGTAGATAGTGAAACGTGGTATCTGTGCGCAGATATTTCTGGAGGCTTGACGATTGCTATTCCAGGCGTAGGTGTCCTCTCGAGGTTAGGAGCTTTCGCTGCAGGGCTTCGTGGAGCCGCGGCTGGTCAGCAAGCTTTGATGGGCTACCTTTACGGGGCTGCTGCAACTGTCATAGAATCAGCTCACACTGCAGGGTTACTAGCAGCATATGTTGTGGCGAAAAGCGGTCCGACTGGAGTCGCGGCCTGGAAGGCTGTGGCGGGACTGGCTCAAGCAGGGGACCGGATCTTTCAAGGGGCCGTTCTCAAGTATCAACAGCTTGGGGTTGAAGTCACGACGAATGCTGTCAATGGGTATTTAGGTGGAAACCCTCCGGGTAGAAGCACTTCTATCGCGGGTAGCGCCGCGTTCTGGGCTGGGGCTTTTGCTGGCGGGAGCGGGTTGTTTTGATCATCATTGACGGCCTCGTCGCGCTCGGGCTTCTGGGTGTTGTCGCAAACTGCTATAGATATACGAAGGAAGGCCATTTAGCATGCATCGAAAGCGGATCGCTTGGGAGGAGCCCCCGCTATAGCTGCTGGACAACCTCCGCGATCTATGGACTCGTGTACGGTTTGATTGCATGGCGACCCGGGTTCTTATGGGGGTGCGTAGCCGTAATTGCCCTGTCTTTCCTTCTCAATGTTAGATCCAACATGAATAATCCACCAAGTCAATGATTGCGATGGATGTTGCGCAGCATTTCAGTCTGAGTCAACTTTCTATGGTCGGTCATCGACACTGAGCTGCGGGCCACCCCTTCTTCGCGATTTCCATCGCGGGAGGGGCAGATCTCGGAGTTCCCGATTCGAACAACCGAGGCAGAGACGGTCGACTTGGATGTCGTCAGCAGCGCTGTAGTCCTTCACAATCCGGCGGGTTCAAACCAGAGCGTCGTGCGGCAATGACCGGGCTGGACGCCTGAGCGATGGACTCGATTCATGGGGTTGCCTCGTCGGCACCTCTCGGTCATGACGCCGAACACCCACCAGCGTGCTAAAAGCGCTCTGGTGGGTGACTAAACGATTTCAAACTCCGTCAGCCGCCCATCAGGTCTTTCGACCACGATGCGCGCGCCTTCGGCTTTCGTCAGATGAACCAGTCGGTCGTAGTAGCGGAGCGCACGAGTCACGACTTCCCCGAGGCTGTAGGCATCCGTGTCCTCTTTCAGCTTCTCGAGGAGGTCTTTGACCTCAGTCCGCATCGCCAAGTTCACCTTGGTCTGGTTCGTAGATTTCTTTGGTCTTGCCATTGCTCTGGTGCCTCAGCATCAGCACCAGGAACACGAGAACCGCCGCGTCGAGTAGCGGAAGGAAGATGGGTTGACTGCTGATCGCAGGAGCTGTGGTCACGAAGAACGTGAGTCCTAGCACCAGTTGGGCCAGTCGACCAACCATGCTCCCTGTGAGCCAGCCTGTTGGGGCTGAAAGCTCGACCCGGCTCACAAGAACCACATCCCGAGGTTTGAGGCTGACTCTGTGCGGCCGACTGACGCGTTGACACCAGCGCGGATTCGGCAGCTCAAGGAGATGGCACCAGGTGAGTCCCCCATCGCCTACCGGGACCGAGCCATCATTCAGTTCTACCTGTACACCGACGCACGCATCCGCACCGGGTGTCTGCTTCGCGTGGAAGACTGCCGCTTTGAGGAAGGCGATTCCAAGTTCCTGCTGCAGGAGAAAGGGCACGGAAGCGCTCGCAGGGCTGTTGGGATTCACTTCGAGCTGAGGCAACCCCATGATTCGAGTCCATCGGTAGCTAGGAGATCCTGGTAGAACCGTCCCGGAGGACATCATGCGAAAGAGCCGATT
>CBESZZ010000165.1:0-7698 GCA_965534055.1 uncultured bacterium
ACGGCAAATCTGAGCACGGCGGCCGCTAGCCCCACGAGTCCGTGCGGGACCGCGCTGACACTTGCCCTTGGTTTTTCCTAGGGCGGAGCCCGTGACTTCACGGGCTCCACGCTTCCTAGCTGGCCGCCTGATTGCGCCCGCCCACGCGGACGCAGCGTATCACGGCGGCTCGGGCCCGGAGGAAGCTCGCCAAGAAAGCGAGTCGATCTTCGTTGCCGGCAACGACTTGAACACGCGGTTCAGGCAGCTGCCGGTCAACGCGAAGTTCACGATCGGCGAGACGGGGCTCGGCACCGGCCGCAACTTCATGGTGGCCGCTGCGGCGTTCATGGCCACCGCGCCGGAGTCTGCAGTTCTGCAATACACGGCGTTCGAGCGGACGGCTCTGCCGCTGGAGATCTTGAGTCGTGTAGCCGACGGGTTCCGCGGCTGCGTTGATCCTCGGCCGCTCGCGGTGGAAGACTGGCTCGCCGCACTCCCTGAGCTAACCGCAGACTCGGCACTTCTCGCGGGATGCGGGTCCGTGGACTTCCAGAACCGGGTGCACCTGACGGTTCTTTGGGACGATGCGTGCACAGCACTCCCGCAGTGGGCGAAGACCGCTCGCCCGATCGACGCTTGGTTCCTCGATGGGTTCGAACCACGGCGCAATCCGGATGCTTGGTCTCCAGAGATCCTGCGTGGCGTGGCAAGCAGCACGCGCAACGGCGGGACGTTCGCCACGTTCACCGCAGCGGGCTACGTGCGACGAGCGCTGCTGGCGGCAGGATTTGACGTCGAGAAGCCGAAGGGCTTCGGTAAGAAGCGCTCCATGCTTCGAGGTGTGCGACGCGCAGGCCCCGCGGCGAGCTTGGCCACGGTGCGCGCGGCCAGCGAGCGATTCCCGATCACACCTGCAGAACCGCATGCCCGACAGTTGGGTGTAGAGCCTTGATCGACCCATGGTGCCAGTTTCCGCCTGCCATTGCCCCCGGGACAAGGGTCCGCGTCGTCGGCGCGGGTTTCGCCGGTGCTGGGGTTGCCCGCTCGCTTGCCGCGTGCGGACATCCCGTGACTGTTCACGATCCAGAGGGCGTCGGCGGTTCGGGCGCGTCGACCATTCCCCGCGCCGTGTGGCAACCGTTGTTGGCAAGAGGCGACTCCCCGGTGGCGAACTGGGCCACGCAGTCTTGGCGTAGCCTTGGACCGCAGCTGGAAAAACTCGCAGAAACAAACCCGGACGCGGCCGCAACCTGCGGCGTGTTCAAGCCTGCGCGGGATGCGGCCGACGCGGCTGCGATGATCGTGTTGCTTGAGCGCTCCATCGCTCAAGGCTTGATCGATGCATCGGAAGTTGCCTGGTTGCCCGAAAGCGAAGCGGGTGCGATCACGGGACACGCGCTTCAGCAAGGCGGCCTTTGGATTCCGCGCGCAGGTTGGCTGCACGGCCCGAAGTTTTGCGCAGCCATGCTGGATCATCCAAACATCCAGTCCACGCCCGAGCCGTTCGATCCTGCAACCCACCGCTGCGACCAGGATGCTCCCGTCGTTCTCGCTAACTCGGCCGGCGGCGAATCACTTGCCGCCGCGATTGCGGCACGAAACGGGTTCTCCGCGCCGCCACTACCTTCACGTGTCTGGCGTGGTCAACTCACGCACAGGGTTTCCCCCTCCGCATCCGGCCACCGCTCGGTGTTGACCGGGTATGGCGTGCTTTGTGAGGACGCCGACAGCATCGCAATCGGATCGACCTTCGATGCGGACGACTTCGATGAGCGTCCACGTGACCTGGACGATCAAGCCAACGTCGCACGATGGACGGACGCGTTCCCGAGCCTGCAAGCATCATTGACGGAGTGTGAAGTTCGCGATCCATGGGTCGGTCTCCGCTCAGCGACGGCAGGCCGCCTTCCCATCGTGGGCCCGGTGCCCAACGTCGTCGGCTGCAAAGCCGCGTTCGGGCGCATATGGCGAGGCGGTTCCAAAGCACGAACTGGATCGCCGCAGGCTGCACCGAGAGCATCTTTCGACGACATCTTCGTTCCGGGACTATGGGTCACACTCGCCCACGGCGCACGCGGCGCGACCTCCGGACCCCACGCTGGACAGGTCGTCGCCGCAGCGATGACCGGCAACATCCCCATGCCCACGGGCCCAGAACTGCGACGCCTCCTGCTGCCAGTTCGGGCTTTGGAGCGCCTCGTTCGCTCGGGCCACAACTAGCCGGACAGGGTCGCAACAGCTCCCAACAAAAGCCCTTGCCGGTGACGGCCCAAGTGGTCGATGCAAACGCATGTCCAAATTCTCGGCAGGTAGCCCGAACTCCCCTCGACGACGACCGCTACCCGGCGTCTGGCTGGCGCTCGCGTTCTTTGTCAGCCTCGGCGGGAGTTGCAGCAGTCCACGCGACAACACATCAAGTCAAGCGTCCTCCATGCCATCCAAGGCAATGGAGTTCAAACCGACGAAAGCAACCACGTCTTCTCCTGCCACCACCGCGGGTTCGAGCCGACGGGCCGAGGTTGAGGACGCAAAGCGGTCGCTAGCAGAGCAAGTGACCGGAGGCTCGGTCGCCACAACCACCCATCGCTCGCAACCTGACGCGCGGATCGCCGCGGCACCGCTTGTCGAATCGAGGCCACGGAGCCGAAGCTCGCTGCACACGGTGAACAGTTGGGTCATTCAGCTTCAAGGCTACTCAACGTCACAGGCCCAAGAAGCACTGTGCAACGCCGCAGTCGACATGGTTGTGATCGAACCCGGAGCCCGCATGGAGGAGTTGGGGTTCAAGCCCAAGGAGCTGGTGAGCAAGATTCACGAAAGCGCTGGGGATGGCCGATTCAAGAAGCTTGCGATCGCCTACTTCAACGTCGGGCAGGCCGAGAACTATCGCGACTACTGGGCCGAAACTTGGCGCGCGCCCACCGCGACCGAACATGGTTCGCCCGACTTCATGATCGACCTCGATCCCGACGGCTGGCCCGGCAACTACCCGGTCGCGTTCTGGGATGCACGATGGCACCAGATCCTGTACGCCGGCGACAACTCCATGCTCGACGCCGTAATTGACGCTGGCTTCGACGGTCTCTATCTCGATTGGATTCTCGCCTACAACCACCCAAGCCTGGTGGCCGTTGCAGAAGAACAGGGCGTCGACCCTGCGGTTGCCATGGTTGAGTTGCTCTCCGCCATCCGAGCCAAGGCCAAGAAGCGCAACGTGCACTTCGTGATGATCGCCCAGAACGGCAGTCGCCTGCCAACCGACGCACCGGCCATGCTGCAGGTCGTCGATGGAATGGCGCACGAAGACCTCTCGTTCCGCGGCACCGCGAGCAACGACTGGCTGCAGCCAGACACAGGCGGCCAAGCAACTTCAGCGGAGCGAACCGCCGAACTGTCGAAGCGATTGGTGGCAGTTCAAGACGCCGGGCTTCCTGTCTTCACTTTGGACTACGCGATCGATCCAAGCGATCGGATGGCCGCGCGAACCCGGAGCATGGGCCTCGGATTCGTGCCCTTCGTCACCCGCACCCCCCTCGATCGCTTACCCGACCACGTGCGGATGCGCGGTCGATCAAACCGGGCGTTCACGCCCCGGTTCTAAGCGAGATCGCAGACTGACTGCAGGTGGTTGGGAACCTCCGCCGCATTGCTAAACGGCACCGGCTCGGACCCGATCGGAAGACCTCAATAGCGAGCTGCCTTTAAGGTCTCCCCGATGGATGGGTCGTTCGAATCACTGTTCTCAAGAACCCTGGCCCGAGACACGCTGGCGGTCGATCAACTCTTCCGTCGCTACCTGCCTGCGATCCGCAGCATGGTCCGGCTCCACGCCAATCCCGCACTGCTCGCGCACGAATCTACCGACGATCTCGCGCAGTCCGTCTGTCGCGAAGTCCCTCAAGGTCTCGAGTCGTTTCGTGATCGCGATGATGAGGACGTATTCCGTGCCTTTCTGTGCACTCTGGCACTACGCAAAGTTCAGGACCGCCATCGCCGCAACCTGGCCGCGCGCCGCGACGTCCGGCGTGAAGTCCGCACCGAGGAGAACAGTGCGTGGGGTGAAGCGTGCACCGTGTTCGGCACGGCCAGCGGAGAAGCCATGGCGTTAGAGACCCAAGGGAAAATCGACGCTGCATTCCGCAATGCTCAGTGAAATCGAACAGTTCGTCGTCATTCAGGCGCGGTTTCTCGGCATCGCACACAAGTCAATTGCCGGAAGCCACCACAAGAGCGAGGCAGCAACGCGGCAAGTGTTGGCGCGCGCTCTGGCCAAGCTGGCGGAGGCAATCGACATCGCGGAGCATCACAGGGTGTGACAGCAGAGCCCAAAAAAGGGCTCGTGCCCCCGCGACAACCCCCCGTTTCCCTCCTTACAGGCGCCTACGGTCGAATCGAGACCGTCGCCAAGTTGCTGAATCTTGGTGCCTCTGAAACGAGCGTCGTCACCGCCTGCCAGCCCAGATGCAATCCAAGGAACGCTGGATCGTTCACAGTCTGCAGAGATGTCACGACCTGGCCCGTCGCTCCGGTCCCTCCAACTGCCATCAGTTGCGCACCATCCAGCCAGAATTCGCCGAGCAAGCCAGGCACCGCCACAGGTGAAGTAGGGAAGCCGATGGCGAGAAACCAAACTTCCGATGCAGGAGCCCGCAGCTCGATCTGCACAACACCGCCAAGGAGCCCTCCCGTCGTGCGCAACGCAGGCAAGTCGGTAGTTGTCACTGCAATTCCTGGTGCGAAAGGTGGAGCGCCGTAGACCCCCATCACGGACAGGCCGCCGTCGAACAACACGGAACCCGTGCCGATCACGGCTGAGGTGGGCACCTGACTACCATTGAGCGCGGTCCCTGCGACCACTTCGTCCATCGAGCCGAAACCCAGCAGCGTGAGCTGAGCCGCATTCAATCGAACTGCGGGAATAGGCCCGGCGAAAAAACTGGTGTTCACTCCTCCACGAACCGTGCTCCCCGATATCACCACGTTGGACCTCGTAGCGCTCACCGCTGGAGACTGGTCAAGTCGCCCGCTCCTAACTCCGAGCAATGCGCAATTCTCAAGGCTCACGCTGCTGTCGGAAATCAACAGGGCACCGCTGAACTGCTCCGCCTCGACTGAAGCGCACTGAGTGATCGCCAATGGACGGCTCAAGGCGGCCATTGAGACGTTCTCCAGAACAACGTTCCCCAAGCAGTTCGAAAACCCATTCGGCAGAAGCGTCGCGGGACTACTCACCTCCACATCGCGCATCGTGAATCGTTCGCCTGCGGGAATCGAGACGTTGAACAACTGCAGGATGTTCGGGAGCCGATTGATCAAGACACCGGGTACACCCTGAATGTGCAAACCCTTGTTTGTGCTGAAGCCGGTGTATTCCCCGACGCGAACATCCAATGTGTCGCCGGATACCGCGGCGGCGATCGCTGACGGGAGATCCGAAAACTGACTGCCCGGTCCACCGGCTGCGTCTACGACGATCACATTGCCTTGGCTCGGTAGGGCCGCCGCGACACCAAGGATTGCACCACAAAAGAAAGAGACTGTTCGCATGAGGAAACACTCCGAGAAGATCGACTAAATGCGCCCCTGGCTTCCCGCGGAAGCAACCCGTGCGCCGCCCACACGCTAGATGATTCGCAAGTCCCGCGTAGCTATGCGCGTCGGCAGGCGCTGTCGGGTCTCCGCCGGCTGATGCACGGTGGACGGACGTTCCACGCAAAGGCATGCCAATGCGTGGAACGGAGCTGCAGCGCCGGTGTCGAACCATCGACACCATGCAAGATGACCCGCCAGCGATGGATTCAAACCATGCGTCGCTTGCCGTCCCGGGATCCGGAATCGGAGCAAGCTCTTCGACTGGGCGGAACCGTCGTCACCACATCGACACCGGTTTCGACCCAACGGTCGTCCCTGCTCATTGCCGCTCGATGGACGACAACTCTGCGTTCAACTCAAACGCAAAGGGTCAGAGTTCAGCGAAGCGAACCAACGAACCATCCAACGATTGGTGGCTGTCCAGGACACCGGTCTGCAAGTCAGAGAAAGCCACCCACACATGCAGCATGGTCCCTCGGTTCGTGCCCTCGTCACCTGCAAACCGCTCGACCGCCTGCCGGACCACGTGTACATCCGCGGCCGGTCAAGCCGGGCCTTCACGCTCCCCGTCTGAGCGACTCGCAGATCGGCGAGGGCGGAATAGGAGCCATCACCTGCACCAATGAACTGCCCGACGCCGAGCGACCCGTCCGGCACCGTTGCCTACGGCCGGATCGAAACCATGGCCAAGTTGCTGAACCTTGGTGCCTCTGAGGCGAACGTTGTCACCGCCTGCCAGCCCAGGTGCAAGCCAAGGAACACTGGATCATTCACGGTCTGCAGTGACGTCAAAACCTGACCCGTCGCGCCGGTTCCGCCCACGCTCATCAACTGCGCGCCATCTAGCCAGAAATCGCCGAGCAATCCGGGCACAGCCACGGGTGCCGTGGGAAACCCAATCGCAAGAAAATAGCTTTCCGATGGAGGGGCACGCAGCTCAATCTGAACGACGCCGCCGACCAGCCCTCCCGTCGTGCGCAATGCCGGAAGGTCGGTTGTGGTCACCGCAAGGCCTGATGCGAACGGTGGTGCGCCATAAATCCCCATCACGATCAGGTTGCTGTCCACCAACACCGAACCGGTGCCAGTCACGGCCGACGTGGGCACCTGGGCACTGGGTCGTGAAGTCCCAGCGTAGATGGCATCTGTCGGATCGAAACCAAGCAACGTGAGCTGAGACGCGTCCAAACGGATTGCAGGAACAGGCCCGGAGAATAAATCAACGTTCACACCGCCGCGAACCAAGCTGCCCGAAACCACCACGTTGGACCTCGTCGCGATCAGCGCTGGAGCCTGCTCGAATCGGTTGGGGCTAAAGCCCAGCAGTGCGCAGTCCTCAAGGCTGACATTGCTGTCGATGATCGTTAAGCGACCGACGAACTGATCTGCTTCCACGGAGGCGCACCGAGAGACGAGCAACGGACTACCCTGGGAACTAAGCGCGACGTTTTCCAACACAACGCTTCCGGCGCAGTCGGTGAATCCACTAGGAAACAGTGTCCGAACGGCACTCAACCGAACGTCGCGCATGGTGAAGCGCTCACCCGCAGGAATCGAAACGGTGAACAACTGCAGGATGTTCGGCTGCAGACTGATCGTCACACCAGGACCACCCTGGATGTGCAGACCCTTGTTGGTGCTGAAGCCCGAGTAATCCCCTGCCCGAACATCCAACGTGTCACCGGACGCCGCAGCGGCAATTGCCTGCGGTAGGTCCGTGAACTGACTGCCCGGGCCGCCGGCGGCATCCACGACAATCACGTTGCCTTGGCTAGGCAGCAACGCTGCGACGCCGAAGAATGCACCACTAAATAGAGAGACTGTTCGCATGAGGAAACACTTCAAGAAGATCGACTAGCTACGCCCCTGGCTTCCCGTGGAAGCGACCCGTGCGCCGCCCACACGCTAGAGGAACCGCAAGCCCTGCGTTCTTTGGGTGGATCGCCGCGCTGTCGGGTCTCCGCCGGCTCACACTCGGTGGACGGACGTTCAACGCAATGCATCGCAGGTGCACTGCCGAGAGCTGCAGCGCAGCTGTCGAACGATCGACACCGCGCAAAATAGCCCGCGTGCCATGGACTCACGCGATACTTCGCATTGGGTCCCGTGATCCGAACAGCGTCG
>CBESZZ010000166.1:0-7679 GCA_965534055.1 uncultured bacterium
TCTGGAGCGAGGCGTTGTCACTGGCGACGAAAAAAATCCCGACAACCAGAAAACTCTCAGTTCTTTGCGCTCCCGACCCTTGGGGTGGTCTCAACCCCTCGACCCCAACATGTGGGGTTCTCACTGCTCTCTGCACCCCTAGAGACCTATAAGATGGGTTGCTGCGTGGGAGTGCGTGGTTGTGGCGGGGGGATTGGTGGTGGTAGCGTGGGGGGCGCGAGGTCGCTCAGTGGCGATCACGTTCCTCTCTCTCGATGGTCCAATTTCTCGGTTCCTCTAAGCATCGCCTCGACGACAAAGGCCGGTTGATCCTGCCTTCGCGCGTCTTGGACCTGTTGCCTAAGGCGGAACACGAGTTCGTGCTCACGGCGGGCTTTGAGCCCTGCTTGCTGCTGATGGACATGAAGGCGTGGGGAACGTTGGTCTCCAAGTTTGGCGATCAGGTCTTAGTGCGCAAGGCGGAGCGGTCACTCCGTCGTCGATTCTTGGGTATGGCGGAGATCGTCAAGCCCGATGGGTCCAAGCGCGTTCGCGTTCCCGAAGCTCTTCGCACCTATGCGGGGATCGACGCGGAAAGCGAGGTCGTGTTGCTCGGGTCAGGGAGCACGGTCGAGATCTGGTCACCAACCGCCCTCAACAAGGCCTTCGAGCCTTCCGCTTCCACGGAAGACGAAGAGGCCGCGCTCTTTGCCAATGAGGTCGATTCCGGAGTTGTTGCTCCGGCGTCTTCGCATACGTGATCCCGCTGCGCCTACGTGCCTGGTCCGCACGTAGTCAATGCAAAGCAATCCCGCCGGGCGGTCGGGGGGTCGCTGGATGATGTGTGACGATGAGACGTCGGACGATCCTTCGGACCCGAAGACACCCGCCGGTGAAGAGCCGGGTGAGGAGCCCACGGTCAGGGGTTCTTCGCCCGCGCACCCTCGCGACGAGGGCGCTGCCAATGCAGCGAGTCACAGGGACGCGTCGCCGAATCCCGGTCAGGATTCGGTGCACGTTCCTGTGCTCGCTACAGAGGTTTTGGCGTCACTCGCTCTCGAGCCGGGGATGGTGGTCGTCGACGGCACCACAGGAGGTGCCGGTCATGGTGTTGCCATCGCGCACGCCTTGGGGTCCGCAGGTCGCTACGTCGGACTCGATCGCGATGCCGAAATCTTGCCGTTCGCGCGCGCGTCCCTTGCTGGCGCACCACGCGGCGTCGAGGTCTCGCTTCACCATCTTCGTTTCTCCCAGATGGAGAAAGCACTCGAGTCGCTCGGACTGACGTCCTGCGATCGGGTGCTTCTCGATCTTGGAGTCAGCTCGCTGCAACTCGACTCCCCACATCGTGGTTTCTCGTTCATGGAGGACGGCCCATTGGACATGCGCATGGATCAAGGATCCAAAGCGTTGACTGCTGCCCAATGGCTGCAGGGCATCTCCGTGGAGGAGCTTGGGCAGGTTCTCGCTGACTACGGCGGTGAGCGTCACGCTCGCCGCGTTGCGCGTCGACTCATCGAATGGCGCGATGGTGGCGACGTCGCCGGGCTTGGCTCGAACGCTCACGAGCCCGTACCGCGCGGCAAGAGCGCACGGCGTCGTGCCCGGCAGCGCGATCTGGGGCGGACTTCCGAGCCCTTCTATCAAACCACCGGTCAGCTGGCAGATGCTGTCGTGCGCGCTTTGCCGCCGCCGGCTCGTCGTCGTGGCCGCATCCATCCGGCAACCCGCAGTTTCCAGGCGATTCGCTTCGCCGTGAACGAGGAAGGACGCGAGCTCGATGAAGGCTTGCAGGCTGCTGCGCGTGTTCTCAATCCAACGGGTCGACTTGCCGTGATCACGTTCATGTCGCTGGATGACCGCGTGGTGAAGCGTTTCACCCGCGACCAGATGCGGCCTTTGAACAAGAAGCCGATCGAAGCCACTGAGGCGGAGGTCGCAGTGAACCCACGATCTCGAAGCGCGAAGTTGCGCGTCGCGGAGCCCAAGCCGCCTTCCGCTCCAGGATTGGATCTTCCGGGGATGGTGCGATGAGGTGGATTCTCGCCGGCATTGCTTTTGCGCTGATGGTCTGCCTTGCCGTGGGTACCGTGGCGATTCGCACGGAGAACGTGCGGACGCGACGTCGCGTCGAGGTCGAGTGGAATCAGCTCTTGGACCGTCGCATCGAGCTGGATCGCGTGCGCGCGGTTGCCAGCGAGCAGTCTTCGCCACGGGTTCTTGCGCACGCGCTGCGACGCGTGCTCCTGGAAATCTCGAAGCGTCGGGCGGCGCACTTTGCAAGCGGTGCCGGTGCACTGGCTGGTGGGCTCGCCGATGCGCAGAGCGAAGCGATGCATGCGTTCCTCGAATCAAGGGTGGCGCCCTAGTCCTATGAGCGCTGCTCGTTCCAACCACGATCTGACAAGCGGTGTTCCGCGCGGCGAACGCCTCCGGCTCGCCGTGGGCTTCTTCGTGCTCGGGCTGGTGCCGATTGCGGTCGGTGTGCGCTTGTTCCGTCTTCAGGTCATCGGTGGGCATGAGCTGTCGCGAGGCGTGAATGCGGATGGCTCGGCGCGCGCGCCGCTGGTTCTGAGTGCCGCAGTGATCGAGGGTCGAAAAACCCGAACTCAAGGCCTCGCCGCCCCTCGCGGCACGATCCTGGATCGGCATGGCCGGGCGCTTGCACGCGATCAGCAAACGTTTGAAGTGCGCCTCGAGGTCACCACTTCCAGAGCGAAGCGCGCGGACTCCACTGCCTGCTTCGAGTGGCTCAAGGAAACAGCAGCGGCAGTCGCATCGCGGCTTGCGGCGGATCCGCAGTTTTCCAACGACCCCCGCGTGTTCACCGAGCTTCGCGACCGCATTGCGAGCAGGCTCTTTCGCGCGTTTGGCTTCGACAGCGAAGGGGTTCGTGCGGCGGATAGGCCGCTGCCTCGGCGCGGCGATGTGTTCCTTGCCGCTGACGTCGCTTCGCTTGGTGCGATCGCCGCGCTTCGCGATCTCGACACTTCGTCGGACTACCTGCGTTTGCACTGGCAGCCGCAATGGACCCGCAGGCACATTGGTCGCGAGTTCACGTGGTCGACGGTTGGCTACACGGGCACGCAGCCCATCGCTTGGAACAACGCAGGCAAGCCATCGGCCTACGGTCGTCATGGCATCGTCGGACTAGAACGCTTGGCAGTGCTGGACCCTGGTGCAGCCGGCGAGCGTCAGACTTACCGTGACTCGTTGGGCGGGCGCTTGTTTGGACGGATGCCCAGTCTGCCGGAGTCGCCGAGCGAAGTGCGATCGACGTTGGACGTCGAACTTCAGGAAGATGCCTTCGAGATCCTGCAGCAGGCCGCGCTCAACTGCGCGACCGATGCGATTGTCGGCAAGCCCGACGGCAAGCTGCCACGGTGGGGCGCGTTGGTACTCGTAGAGGTCGCGACGGGCGACGTCGTTTCGATGGCTAGCTGGTGGCGAGACGGTCCACCGAAGGGCGGCGCAACGGTCGAGTCCTACAAGGCGCGCGCATCGACTCCGCATCAGTTGAGCTACGAGCCTGGCTCGGTGGTGAAACCGTTGATTTTCGCGCTCGCCCACGCGCGTGGTGCACTCGACTGGCAACGCGGGTTCGACTGCACGCCCACCATGCCGGATCGCGCACGTCGGGTCGGGCCGTATCGGCGGATCATCCATGACGACCACGAGTGCGGTGTTCTCACGCCGCATTCCGTTCTGGTCAACAGCAGCAACATTGGCGCCGTCGAAGTTGGGATGGGCATCTCCCGTGAGCTGTGGGAGGACTATCTAGCCTTCTACCAGATTGCCAAGCCACTCGATCTGCCGCTCCCGTACTCGGTGACGGGGCGTCGGCCTGTGCCGCTCATGAATTTGCCGGACAAGCGGTTTTGGAAATACACCGCCCCGGGACTGAGCATTGGCTATGGCATGGACGTCACCGCGCTACACGTTGCGCGGGCCTATCTATCGCTCCTTTCGGGGCGGTCGCGAGGTTTGCGGCTCGTGGAATCTGTGTGTTCGAGTGGCGAGGTGCACACCTTTCCACCGACCGGGACAGAGTCCCCATTGATGATCCCTGAGGCGTCCGTGCGTCTGGTCGTCAATGCGCTGGCTGATGTGGTCAGTCCGACGGAAGGAGCCACGGGTCGGCACTTGTTTTCCAAGCTCCAGGAATGGGGTGTGGAAAAGCCTGAACGATTCATCGCCGGCAAGTCCGGCACGGCGGAAAGCACGGTGTCCGTCGTCGACGTTGCGGGTGAACCCGCGCGTCGTGTCGAAATGCGCAACGCCTCGTTCGTGGGGTTCGCTCCGGTGGACAACCCACGGTGGCTTTGTGTTTGTGTTCTTCAGAAAGAGAAGACTGCGAGGTTCTACGGTGGTCGCTATGCTGCACCTGCCGTCGGCCAGTTGTTGCTACGCGCGTTGCGCGTAGAGCGACGCCTCGACGGAATGCGTCGAGTCTCACTCGCGGTCACGAGGCGACCTGATGCATCAGGCCAGGACGGGAGGGTCCTGGAGACAAGCGATAGACAGGGCGGACATGACTGAGTTGGCATACCCCTCGGGGCTAACGAGTGGGCAAGGCGTCATCAGCCTTTCCGCTCTCGTAGAACATCTGCAGCCGCGCGAAACGCACCGTTTCCGCGAGCTTGCTATCGAAGGCCTCGCGTTCCATAGCGGAGAGGTTCAACAGGGCAATCTGTTCTTCGCGATCCCGGGTACGCGCGCTGATGGTGCGACGTATGCGGCGCAAGCGCTCGCGCGCGGCGCGGATGCAGTGGTCGCGGAGACGCCGTTGGCGTTGACGTGTCCGGTGCTCGTCGTCGACGACGCGCGTCGTGCGTTGGCGGATGCTGCTGCGTTCTACTATCGCAACCCGTCGCACACCGTGCCGGTGATTGGCGTGACGGGGACGAACGGCAAGACCACCGTCTCGCATCTGATCAAGCAGTGCTTGGAAGCGGATCGACGGCAGGTCGGGATGCTCGGCACGATTGGTTACGAGTTCGCCGGTCGCCGCATCCCCGCGATCACGACGACGCCTGATCCGATTCGCATTCACGGTTACCTCCGCGACATGGCGGACTCATGGGCGAGCACGTGCGTGATGGAAGTGTCCAGTCATGCGCTCGATCAGAACCGTGTGCGCGGCGTGAAGTTCGCCTCTGCGGTGTTCTTGAACCTGTCGCAGGATCACCTGGACTACCACGGTTCGATGCGCGACTACGCCGCGGCGAAGGCGCGCTTGTTCCGTGACCTGGAGCCGGGCGCGACCGCGTGTCTCGCTGCAGACTCGCGCTGGTGCGAGCGAATGGATGCCGAGATTCGGCGCGATGTGCGTGTGATGCGATTCGGTTGGAGTGCGGACGCCGACGTCCGCGCCGAGAACATCGACTGCCGCATTGAAGGCACCCGGTTCGATCTGGTGATGCCGAACGGTCGAGTCGAGATGTTCTTGCCCTTGCCGGGTCGGCACAACGTGCAGAACGCTCTGGCCGCGGCAACCGCCGCGCTGTCCTGCGGCGTCTCTGAATTGACCATCGCAGGTGCGCTCGAAGACGCGCAGCCGGTGCTCGGTCGATTGGACCCAGTGGAGAACGAAGGGCAGGGTCACGGCATTCGCGTGTTCGTGGATTACGCCCACACTCCGGACGCGCTGGAGAAGGTCTGCGGTTCGCTGAAGGTGCTGTCTGAGGGGCGTCTGCTGGTGGTCTTCGGTTGTGGCGGCGACCGCGACCGTTCGAAGCGGCCACTCATGGGCCAAGCGGTTGCGAAGTATGCCGACGTGGTCTTGCTCACAGCCGACAACCCGCGCTCTGAAGATCCCGATGCGATTCTCGACGAGATCGAACCGGGTCTTGCGCGCGCCGAAGGCGAGTGCCTGCGCATCGTCGATCGCGAAAAGGCAATCCACACCGCGGTGCACGCGGCGGAGCCTGGCGACATTGTGCTGATCGCGGGCAAGGGTCACGAGACCTACCAGATCCTGCGGGATTCGGTGGTGCCGTTTGACGACAAGCTGGTTGCACGCGAGGCGCTTGATGCCCGCTTCCACGGCGACGAACCGCTCGGAGGTCGATGAAATGGTAGCCCCACGCCAAGGTGCGCGGCGTCGCGCGACTGCAGGTCGCGCAACTTCCGATCGCATTGCGAAGTGTCCGGAGACTGGACGTGCCGCGTCCAGGATCACGAAGACCGCGGCAGGCCGCAGCGCGGCCGGCGTGAAGGTTGCGAACTTGGCCGCTCCCAAAGTTGCGGATGCACCGCCGGGGACGATGAACAGTTCCGAATCAGTCTCGGGTCCAGCGGCCAGTTCCACCGTGCCGGACTCCAGCGCGCTGAGCTCCACACCGAAAGCAGCGCGCGCAGGGCGGCCCTGGCTCACCGGCGCGTCAACGTCCCGCGCGGCGGGTGGTCAACTGGTGTTTCGCTCTACCAGCGGCCGTCGTGCAGCGACGACGGTTTGCACAGACAGCCGCGCCGACGTTGCCGGCAAGTTGTTCGTCGCGCTGCGCGGTCCCAACCACGACGGCCACGATCACGCGCTCGACGCGTTGAAGCGTGGTGCCATGGGGCTGCTCGTCGAAGACGCGCCGACAGAGAGCGAGGTGCGGGCGGCGATCGAAGAGTCGCCGCTTGGGCAGGATGCTTTCGTGGTGCAGGTTGCCGACACTTCGGAAGCGTTCTTGCAACTTGCGTCTGAGCACCGCCAACGGTGTGTCGACACACGCGTGGTCGGCATCACCGGTTCGTGCGGCAAGACATCGACGAAAGACTTGCTCAGGCAGGTGTGTGATCGCGTGATGCCTACCGTCGCGTCACCCGGGAGCTACAACAACCATGTCGGCGTGCCGCTGTCACTGTTCCAAATGAAGCCGGGGCAGACTCGAGCCGCCGTAGTGGAAATCGGCACGAACGCGCCAGGTGAGATCGCCGCGTTGGCGCAGATCGCACGTCCGGACATCGCCATCGTGACGTGCATCGCCGAAGCTCACTTGAGCGGCCTTGGCACGATTCAAGGTGTCGCTGCGGAGAAGGCCGACCTCGTGCGTGCGTTGCCGCGGACGGGACTGTGCATTCTCAACGGTGACGATGCGGCCAGCGCACGGATGATGGGAGAAACCGCAGCCCGTGTGCAGCGAGTGCGCCTTGATCGCGAAGCCGATTGGTTTGCGACCGACGTGACGTTTCACGGCATGGGAACCACGTTCCTGCTCCAGAACGAGCGCCCGGTGACGTTGCCGCGCTTGGGTTCGCACAACGTCTACAACGCTCTGTTCACGATCGCGGCTGCGACGGAACTCGGCGTGCCATTGGATGATATCCTCGCCGCGATCGCTTCCACCCCCGCGAGCGCGCGAAGGTTGGAGAGCAAGCGAGCAGGCATCGACGGTGAAGTGTTCGTCTTCGATGACACCTACAACGCCAATCCCGCTTCGGCGCGCGCAGCGCTGCATGCCCTCGCAGGCTTGCACGGTGACGGCCGTCGCATCGCGGTGTTTGGCGAGATGCTGGAGCTCGGTGCTGACGCCGATGCGCTGCATCGCAGCGTGGGCGAAGAGACCGTGCGGTGTGGTGTGGATGTTCTCGTCTGTGTTGGTGAAGGCGCACGTCAGATTGGCGAGGGCGCTTCGCAAGCCGGCATGGCGACGCAGAAAATCGAACACGTTCCCGACGTGCACAGCGCCACCGATCGACTACTAGAGATC
>CBESZZ010000167.1:0-7678 GCA_965534055.1 uncultured bacterium
GAACATGCGGTTCCCACGTCCGCGGAAGCGCGGCAAGAGATCAAGGGAACCGAAGAGGTCAATCAACCGGTGCGCGTGCGTGCCATCCTGCCTGGCGAAGATTCGCGCTGGGATGCATTCGTGCAGCGTCAGCCGGAAGGCACCTTCTTCCACCAATCAGGTTGGAAGAAAGTCGTCGCCGAAGTGTTCCACCACAAACCGCACGACCTCGTGCTGGAGCGTGGTCGTCAATGGTTGGGCATCTTGCCGCTGTTCATGACGAAGAGTCCATTCCTCGGACGCAACATGATCAGCGTGCCGTACGGGGTTTACGGCGGCATTCTCGCGGAGCAAAAGCCACACCGGCAGTTGTTGGTTGATGCCGCTCGAACGTTGGCTCAGCAGGAGAAAGCGGGCTACGTCGAATTCAGGCATCTTGAAGATCGCGATGTCGGACTCGAGCGTTCCGAGCTCTACGTGACGTTCCGCAAGGACTTGCCCGAAACCGTTGAAGAGGTGCTAGCGGGTATTCCGCGCAAGGCTCGCGCCGAAGTGCGTCGGGGGATGAACAAGTTCCACCTGACGTTCTCGGAGCTCAGTGACCTCAACACCTTCTACGACCTGTTTGCGGAGAACAAACAGTACCTGGGTTCACCGCCGCTGCCCAAGCGCTGGTTCCAAGCGCTGAAGGACACGTTCGGCAACCAGGTTGTGATGCACCAGGTGAAGAACAACGAAGGCGTCGCAATCGCTGCGACGATGAGCTTCTGCTACAAGGAAACCGTCAACGCCTACTACTCGGGCGTGCGCCGCGGCGTGAACAAGACGGGCGTGAACGACTTCATCTACTGCAAGCTGATGGAGTGGTCGGTGGAGAAGGGCTACTCGCGCTTTGACTTCGGTCGGAGCCGGATGGACACCGGACCTGCGAACTTCAAGAAGAACATGGGCTTCGAGGCCGAGCCGCTGCACTACGACTACCTGTTGGTCGGGTCGAAGGCGAAGCTGCCGGAGTTCCATCCCAGCAACCCGAAGCTCGCGACGCCGCGCAAGATCTTGATGAAGTCGCCGAAGTTCTTGGTGCGGGCGGCGGGCAGCCGGCTCTCCAAGTATCTGCCGTGATCTGAGCGTACCGGTCACGGCCGCGGCGCGGATTTCCGGTCGCGATCCGCGAGTCGCGGTGCGTTGACGCCGCGTCCTCGTTTCGGCACCCTGCTGCCGTGAACACGAACTCCACGACGAACGACGACGAACCGACGGAAGAGTTCGAGGAAACGCGCTGGTCCCCAGGCCTGATCGGGTTCTACGCCGGATGTGCGGGGGTCTCTATCGGCGCCGCCGTTGCAGCGACCGGGTATCTCGTCTTCGAGAGCAACCCACAGTTCATCATCGGTGTCGTGGTCGTCGCGATTTCCGCGGTGGTGTGCATGGTGTCACTGCACGCCGCGCGCAAGACGTAGTTACGCCAGGATCAACGGCACGGCAGCGGCTAGATCGCGGCATGTGTGGTCCGGTGTGAAGCCAGCGTCTGCCAGAGTCGCTTGCTGCGCTGCGATGGGTTTGCCTGAAGCCACGAGCACCGAGCGCACCGGCGTGTCGCGAGTGGCCAGCACGTCGCGCGCGCTGTCACCGATCATCCACGAGCGCTGCAGATCGAGGTTCAGGAGTTGGGCGGCGCGATGCAGCATTCCCGACGCGGGTTTGCGGCACGAACACTTGCCCCCGTAAGGACCGTCCAGGTCCGGATGGTGCGGGCAGTGAAAGAAGGCATCGATCGGGCCGGTGCTTGGGCCGCCGCGTTCCGACGACGGACTCGCCTCGCGCAGCATGTCCTGCAGCCGGTCGTGAATGCGCACGAGCTGGCGTTCATCGAGAAAGCCGCGGGCGATGCCAGACTGGTTCGTCAACACGACAATGCGATAGCCCGCGTCGATGAGCTGATCGACCGCGGGTGCGACACCGGCGATGAGCTCTAGCTCGTCGGGCCGCCGCAAGAAGTCGCGCTCCACGTTGAGCGTGCCGTCTCGATCCAGAAAAACCGCGGGGCGAGCGTCTGGCCGTGTGTTCCGCGTCACTCGTTCGTGGCGTTCAGATCGACCCGGGCAGCGAGCGCGTCGCGGCCGAGCGGAGGAGACCCCTCCGCGTAGAGCCGGACGTGGACCTCATGGGGCACGTAAACCCACTTCACTCCGAATGGGAAGAACCAGTCGCCGGCCGTCCAAAACATGGGGAACGCCGGCAGCGATTCGGTCGACACGCCTTCGATCCACTTCGAGGTGTAGCCCTGCGTGTAGTGGAACACCCGGCGCGTCTCGTCGCGGAAGCCCTGCTTCTGGATCGTGATCGCGTGGTCGCCGCCGAGAATTCCGCCAAGCTCGAGCTTGGAAGGCGTCGTTTGCCCGGTCTCCTCCCCGTCGAGGATGATTCGGGCCCCGGGCGGCTCGCTGGTGACCAGCACCGTTGCGTCCCCGGAAAACCACGTGCAGCTAGGCAACAGGGCGGCGGCAGCGACGAGCATGGCGGCCTTGGCCCCGTGGGCGAGGGCGGGCTTGGATGCGCGGAGATGGAGGCGAGAGCGCGGCATGGCTGAGGATGGTATCGGCATCCAGGCCTGCACTCTTCTTGCTTGGCGCAAAAGTTCGCAGGTCGGCCTGCTCGGGGATGCCCGGCGACACGGAAAAACCGGTCCCTTCACCCTTGGGCGAGCGCCTATGCTCCTCGCGTCGGTCGAGCTTCCCGGTCAGGGGGCTCGCGACTCACGGCAATCACCAGGGAGACTCATCATGCGGCACGGATTCCGCTCCGTTTCGGCCCCACGGGGCATTACCCATCCTGTCCGACAGCGCGACTTCAGCCTTCAGGCGTTGGATTCTGCCGCAGTGCGCGGCATGAACTCAGCCGGCAGCTCAGCCGGCAAGACTCGGGCTGCCAGAATTCTGCCTGCGACGATCCTGCTCGTGGCGTGGAGCTTCGCTGGCGGCGGCGAACTCACCGCGCAAGAGCCCGGTTCAGAGACGCCAGAAGCTCTAGGCACGCAAGCGGTGCCGCTGGATGCGTCCTCTACGGACGGGAAAGAAGCAGCAACCGATGCTGCGGATTCCAACGCGTTAGACCTGCCGGTCGTCGAGTTGGACGTGGTCCCCGCGGAATGGACGTCTGGTTGGGCACGCGTGACCGCCGATCAAGCAACGGTGCGGTGCTTCGAGACGGTTGAGTCGCCTCGCTACGACGACGTGCTTCCTGCCGGGACTGTGGTCGGTGCTGGCGAACTGTACGGAACGTTCCGTCGCGTGCAGTTGCCCTACGGTCCGCTCGGGTTCGTGCACAAGGAGTACACGACCACGCCCGAGGGCGGGATCGTGCGCACCAAGGGCCGCGGCGTGAGCTTCCGCTACCGGGCCAGGACGGGTGAGCTGCCCGTCGAGACGCTGGACGACGGCGTCGAGCTTCTGGTCGTCGGGGAGTCGGACGACTGGTGGCATGTCCGCTGCAAAGTCGCGAGCGCTTGGCTTGCGGTGAGCGAGGTGGAAGTTCTGCCGGAGGGCGCGCCTGAGGCGACGACCTCGGAAGCGTTCGCAACGCTCGCCGATCAGCACCTCAACGGGGCCGAGACGTTCATTGCTCTTGGTTTGGTGGTTGAAGCCGAAGCGAACCGCGTGGCCGAAGAGAAAGCCGGGTTTGACGCGCTCCGCGCGCTTTTCGACGGCGAGCTGAGCAAGCCCGTCGAGGAGCGTGAGTTCGCTCCCGTGCGCAAAGCACTGGCCGCCTTCTCCATCAGTCTGCCGGCGGAATCGCCCCTGGTTGAACCGATTCGATCCTTGGATGCCGCTGCCGAGAAGCAGGAATGGGTCGTCGAAGCCACGCGCGCTGCGCGGGAGCCCGTGAAGCCCATGGTGCTCGAGAAGAGACTGATCGAGCCACCGCCGAAGGATGGGATGTCCCGCTTCGATGGGGCGGTCGGTTGGTTGCGTTACCACCCCAGCAAGCCGCGGCAGCAGCGGTTCGTGCTGGAGAAGGGCGGGCAGGTCTTGTTCTGGGTGGATTGCCGCTCCGGCCGCTACGACTTGGCCCTTTTTGAGGACATGGAAGTGGGGCTGATCGGCGAGCGCAGCCGGCCAAACCGGGAAAGCATGCGGATCCTCGACGTGAAGCGTCTTGAGGTGATCGCCATCCCGCGCGCCAAGCGCTGATTGAGCCCGGGCCTTGCCCATGGCCGGCCATCTGGCTAACCCCGAGCCGTTCGCTTCTGAGCGGGCGGCCCCATGGGCCTTTCGCCACAAACCGGCGGTGTGGGTGAGTTGCTATGGTTGGGCTCCCCCCGGTCAGCGCAGAGGCCGTCCTCACGGCGCCGACCGCAGGTGGTTTGAGAAGTGGTCCGATTCGAGGTTCAGACTTCGTTCCCATTGGGCCACTTGTCGATGAATGAAGTCGGTGTGCGGCCTCATTTCGTCGCGATTTCCTCACCCCCGCCAAGCTCCAATTCTCGCAGGTCGCGGTGACCGTCCGTCGCTCCCGTCCGCAGCCTCCATGACCGCCCCCCGACAAGTCACCCGCGCGCTCGCCAGAACGTGCGCGACGCTGGTTTGGGTGGCTTCGGGTCTCTGCTTCGCGGCGCTTCCGCAGCAGGCACCAAGTCAGCAAGCAACCGGGCAGCCGCCTGGACCAGCCGAACCCGTGACGCGGGTGGCGACCGATTCGCCGGGCACGTCCAGCAGCATTCTCGAACTGCGCCAGGTGGGACGCGACGCGCTGGCCGCCACAGACCCAGTCGCCGCGTGGCCTGCGTTCCGTGCGCTCGTGGTGGCGAAGCCCGACGATGTCGAAGCCTGCCTCGGATTGGCCGAAGTGCATCTACTGCTCGGTCGACCACGGACCGCTGCGCGGTATGCCCACACGGCGCTTACTCACGAACCTGCCAACCAGACAGCGATGGCGCTTGTCGTGCGCTGCCTGATTCGAGCCCGTGCCTTTGACGACGCCGTGGATGCGGCGTCGCGCTACGCGCGAGCCAACCCGAACACCAGCGCTGCTTTGCTCGCGGCGAAAGCATCGTCGCTCTTCCGGGTGCAGCGAATCGACGAAGCGTCGTCGCTCTACCGCCAGGTGCTGACGCTTGAGCCGCGACACGCAGAAGCCCACCTACGCCTGGGCTCCGGGCTGACGGCGCCGCGCTTCGCCCCACGATCCGCGCCCCTGTTGCGCGCCGTGAATGCGTGGCGCGCGCAACGGCCAGAAACCGCGCTCCGCGCCCTCGAACTCGCGCTGCAGGAAGACCCTGGGCATCCGATCGCACATCGGCTGCTCGGTGAAGTTCTGTTTCAGCAGAAGGCGGCACGGACGGTCGACGTGGTGGGGGCGCCGCTCCTGGCTCTGCGCAGCCACACCGCATCTCCGTTGACCCCGGCGGGGCAGCCGGTGCTCGATTTGCGGATCGAAGAGTTCAGCCCCGGTTACGAGAAGCTTCACGCCAGGCGACGGCGCGTGGCGAGCGATGCCTTTGGCCTGTTCGGCAGCCGGCTTCCGCGCCTTCTGTCACTGGGTGGGCGGCACGACTTTTTGGGCGAGACCGAGCGCACGACCGACGCGTTATCGCGGGCTTCGTTGCGGGGTGAGCGGACCTTCGACGGTCGCGTTTGGGATGACGTTCGGGGTGTGGGCGGCCTGCGCGCCGCAACCGGGGTCGAAGCTTTGGACGACGCAGCGCTGTTTGGCTTCGACACGCTGGTTCACGAATGGGCCCACCAGGTGCACTTTTACGGCTTGTCCGCCCGCGACCGGGTGCAGATCCGCGCGCTCTATCAGGCGGCTACGAAGTCGAAGCGCTTCCTGGACTACTACGCGGCCACGAACGAGGCGGAGTACTTCGGCCAAGGGGTCGAGGCATACCACAGCCTGGCCAAGCGGCCGGGTTGCGAGACAACCCACGGCCACACCAGGTTCGAGCTGCTGCGGGTGGATCCGGAGCTGTATGCGTTGATCGACCGGCTGGTTGACTGGGACGTGTTGGACGACCAGGGGCTTCGGGACGCGGTCTTGGTCGCCGCCATCCAGGCCGCGCTGCGCACGGGCAGAGTCGAGGATGCCGTGACCGCCGTCGAGTTGCTCTCACCCGGCGAAGTTCGGGGGGAGTGGATGCGCAAGGCACGCAAGGCGCTCTGGAGCTCCCGCAGCTTCTAGTCTTCGAGCGGAGCGGGACAGAAAGTGGGAAAGGGGTGCGGGCCGCGCCCGCTTTTGGTGACGCGGACGGCATCGCGCCTTACCCTCCGCAGAATGACCCGTGACCTTCGTTCCGTTTCTTGGCGTCGTGCCATCTCGCCACCTCACGCGGTGGGCCTCGCCGCCTTGGCACCCTTCGTCCTTGCGCTAGGTGCTGTGACACTCGCTGTACCATTCACTTCGAGCGTGCGCGCGCAGGACGCCGCGGCGAGCGAGACGGCTCCGACGAAGCGCCTCACCCCGGAGCTGCTGTGGAAGCTGGCACGAGTCGGCGCCCCGCAGGTTTCAGGTGATGGCCGGCACGTGGCGTTCACCGTGCGAACCTATGAGCTCGCGAAGAACAAAGGCGTGACGCAGATCCACCTGCTGGATCTCGAAGCCAACGACGCCCAGCCCCGCGTGCTGACCTCCGGTGGCAGCAACTTCTCACCGCGCTGGTCGCCCGATAGTCAGTCGCTCGCGTTCTTGTCGACACGGGATGGTGCGCCGCAAATCTACGTGCTCGATCTGGGCAAGCCGGGTGAGGCACGTCAGGTCACCACGCACGAAGGCGGGGTCGCGAACATCGCGTGGTCACCAACTGGCCAGCACTTCTCGTTCACCGCTTCGGTGACGATGGAGAAGAGTCTTCACGAGCTCTATCCGGACCTGCCGATGACGGATGCGAAGGTCTACGAGGACCTGTTCGTGCGTCGTTGGGATCAGTGGGAGGACGGCGACTACACCCACGTGTTTGTTGTGCCGACCAGTGGCGGTGCCGCGCGCGACCTGATGGAAGGCATGGAGGTGAACACGCCGCTCGAACCGTTCGGCGGTGGCGAGCAGATTGCGTGGGCGCCGGACGGCAAGGAGCTCTGCTACACCGCCAAAGTGGTCGACGAGCCACAAACCAGCACCGACAGCTCGCTGTATGTCGTCGACATCAAGAGCGGTGCGCACCGCAACGTGACCGAGGGGTTGCCGGGCTACGACGTCGAGCCGGTTTACTCACCGGACGGTCGGTTCTTGGCTTGGCACAGCATGGAGCGGGCCGGCTTCGAAGCGGACCGCAACCGGCTGATGGTCATGGATCGCGCAAGCGGTGATCGCCGGGACGTGCTCCCGGACGCGGACTTCGCCGTGAACGGCGCAATCTGGCGACCGGACAGCCTGGGCTTCTATTTCACGAGCGACACGCGAGGCACCACTCAGGTGTTCCGCACCGACCTCGAGGGCGGCAAGGCGGTTCCCGTGACGTCCGGGCGCTGGCAGTTCTCGGGGCTCTCCGTGGGCGGCCGCGGTTCAGGCGTGCTGGTTGGGCTTCGTTGCCGCACCGAGCGACCCAACGAGATCGTGCGCCTCGATCCGAAAGGCAACGGTTCCGGCGGCACGCTCACCGACATCAACGGACCGATCTTCCGCGAACTCGCATTGCCGAAAGTTGAAGAGCGCTGGACGAAGGCCACCGACGGCAAGGACATCCACTCGTGGATCGAGAGGCAGC
>CBESZZ010000168.1:0-7676 GCA_965534055.1 uncultured bacterium
GTGGATTCGATGACGCAGCAACCGAACTCGCAGCTACGCGGTCGCAGTCGCTCGCTTGACCGCAGACTCGGGCTTGGAGTCTGGGGTCGTCGCGCCGTCCAACGGCGGGGCCCACGGATCGATGAAGCAGAACCACTGATCCGGTGCGCTGCGTAGCGCGTCTTCAATGGCGCCCACCATCAGCGGCAGCACCGCCTGCACGTCTTCGAGTGGCGCTCGCGTGTGCGGCACGCGACCCAGCTTGCGGAACGTCATCTCGTAACGTCGGTAACCAGACCGCCGCAGGAACACCGCAACCAGCGGCACATCTGCACTGCGAGCCAGCAGATAGGGCCCGATAGGGAACGACGCCGGCTTGCCGAAGAACGAGTTTTCAGCAACCCGCGCACCAGGCAGCACGCGGTCGCCGGCCATGGCCACCAGGTCGCCCCGCTTGAGTGCAGCGCGCAGCTTCAGGCCCAGCGCCCACTCACCGTCGGCGGGGTCGTGCCGCACGACGAACTCTTCTTCCTCCGCGCGGGCGACGCGGTCGACCTCCATCTGCATCTCGGGATCGGGTTCGTTGACGCGCACCGCGTGCATCTTGCGGCCGACAAGTTCGCCTGAGACGAACTGGCCGGCTTCGAAGTTGCCGACGTGGGCGGTCATCAAGATGAAGCCGGTAGGCGCATCGCACACCGCGCGCCAATGTTCGAGCCCCTTAACCTGCACGTCGATCTTGTCGGGATGCCGCATGCGCATTTCACGATCCGCGCGGCACCACGCCCAGTTGATGAACGTGCGCCAGGCCCGCACGGTGCCGCGGAACCGCCCGGCGGGGCCGAGCACAGGCTCTAGGTTGCGGCCGATGGACCGGCGCATGTCCTTCAGCGCGATGGTGAAGCCAATGGCAACAATCGGCGTGGTGAGCCGTTGAAGCTGACCGGGCACGATGCGCAAGTAACCGCGGAGAGCCTTCAACCAAAACGTGGTGCGCTCGACGAACGCGAGTTCACGGCCATCGCGCGTCTGCAGGCCGGTCTCCGGTGGCCGCGACTCTGGCTGCTCCGACTCCGACTGCCCTAGGGACTTCGAAGGTTCGTGATTCGTGGGCTTGGCGTGCACCGGAACATTGTGCTGATCCTTGGTGAAAGTTCGCATGGAAACCGCGCATTGTCCCAGGCCGCGCAGTCCGGCACTCTGGTCCAGGGACGCGCGGGTGGCACCACAGCCATCAGCCGTCCGGTCCAAATTGGTCGATCCCGGTATCCCTGCAATGGCTCCGCTCCCCCCAGCTTCCGCCCTGTCCACGCGGCCGAACGATTCCCGCCCGGCCACGTCGTGCGACGTCGCCATCATCGGTGCAGGACCCGCGGGGGCGACAGCTGCGATGGTGCTGGCCGACGCCGGAATGAAGGTCCAGGTTCTCGAGCGCTCAGCGTTCCCGCGGTTCCACGTGGGCGAGTCTCTGCTGCCGTTTCAGAAGGACTTGCTCGAGCGCTTGGGCCTCGTGGACGTGATCGCGGGTTCGAAGTTCTTGCCGAAACACGGCGCGCGGTTTTCGAGCTGCGACGGCTCGGTGGAGAACCGCTTCTCGTTCAAGCAGTATTTGAAGCCTCCCTACGACGGTGCCTGGGAAGTCGAACGCGCGCAGTTCGATCAGCTCCTTGTGGATCAAGCCCGCGCGCGCGGTGCGGTGGTTCGCGAAGAGTGTGCTGTCGTCGACGCCCACCTCAGTCCTGGAGATTGCACGCTGCAGCTGCGCGCCACGGGATCCGAGAGCAAGAACGGCGACGCACCGACAACCAGTGCACTGCAGGCGAAGTGGGTTTTCGATGCCAGCGGCCAAAACTCCTTCCTGTCACGACGCATGGGCTTGCGCAAGGTCGCGGGCGACCTGGAAAAGGTCGCGCTCTTCACCCACTACCGCGGTGCGTTCCGACAATCCGGCGAGTCCGAAGGCGACATCCAGCTGATCTTCGGCGACGGCTGTTGGTTCTGGTACATCCCGCTGCGCGATGGCGTCACTAGCGTCGGCTGCGTCACCGACAGCGCGCGCTGGAAGAGTGCCGGCCAAAGCGCCCCTGACTTCTTCGAAGAGCGCGTCCAAGCCACGCCACTGGTCGTAGAACGGCTCGAGTCGGCCACCACGACTCGGCCGGTGCAGGTCGCCGCAGACTTCAGTTACAGAGCCGAGAGCATCGCCGGCCCTGGCTGGACGCTGATCGGCGACGCAGCGGCGTTCCTCGATCCGATCTTTTCCACGGGCGTCCTGCTCGCGATGCAAAGCGGCGAACGCGCCGCATTGGATCTGATCCCGGGACTGCGCAATGAGAAGCCGCTGTCGCCGCGACTCTTCAAGGGCTACGGACGCGCGCACAGGCACTGGACGAAGCACTACTTCAAGCTGATCCGCGCGTTCTACCACCCGGGGTTCGCACCGGTCTTCTTCAGCCCCGGCGAATCCTACAAACGCGCCATGGCGCCTTTTCTCGCCGGGAGCACCGATCTCACGTTGCGTCAGCGCATCAAGCTCGGTCTGTTCTACCGCCTGGTGCGGATGAACCATCGGTTCGGGTTCATTCCGGATCCACGCCCCGAAGCCGCACGCGCGCATCACGGGTAAGACGGCTGGCGAAACGCGCGGTCGTTCGCCCAAGCATTCGCGGCTGACTATTCGCAGCTTCGCTCCACCACCCTGACCGCGCCATGCACCAAGCCTTCACCAGCGTCTCTCGAACCGCGCGATGCAAAGCGCTGGCAATCGGCGCGCTGACGCTCGGCGCGTGCGGCGGGTTCAAGCCCTACACGATCGGCGTCGACCCGGTGTTGCTCGCTCCGCAGCAGACCACCGACGGGCCGTGGGCCGCGCGCTGTGAAGGCACCGTGATTCTGAAGAGCGACGCACTCTCGGGCACGTTCCGCGCCGCGATCGCCGGCCAGATCTCGCCGACTCCCCGCGTCCGCATCCAGCTCTTCGCCGATGTCGGTGGCAAGGTGCTGGACCTGGTGGTCGATCCGCAGCGACTGACCGGCAAGTTCGGCAACGAGGCGTGGCTCGACCTGCAACTCGACTCGCCTGACCTGCCTTATCACCCGTTGTTGTTCGTGGGTTGGACGCTGCTCGAGATGTTCGCCGAGCCCAACGCCGACCGCATCTTGGGCTACGCCCCATCCGGCAATCGCGCCGAGGTGAACTTTCGCCCCTCGATGCAATTCGATCCCGCCAGCGGCGCAAGCGTCGTGCTCGACTTGATCGCAGCGTTTGCCATCGACGACTACCCGGTGGATCGCTACGCGGACCCTCGCCTGAATCCGGTGCCGATGATGCAGGCCCGTCGCTACGCGTTCGGCGCGGCATCTTGGGAAGAGCGGCCGGCGTACTCCGTGATCTCCGGTGTCGACCTGGGTCCATGGAACGTCCGGGGATCCGGCTTCGAGCTGCAGTTCACGGTGTTCGAACGCGAACTTGAGCGGAACCTGCTGCCGGACGCGCTCTTCAACGTTGGCCCAAGACGCAATCCGTGATCGAACGCAGCGTCGCCCGCGGCTTGACCGCGATGGCATCAGTGCTCACCAGCTATCCGCGCGCAGCGACGCTCTGCCTTGCGGCAATCACGCTGGGCGCGATTCTAGCACTCCCATCGTTTCGCATCGACTCCGACATCGCGAACCTGCTGCCGGACAACATCGCCACCATGGCCGTGCGCAAGGCCGCCAGTACACGCTCAGATTCGTTCTCGCAGAACAGTCTGCTGATCGTGCTGCGCACGGAGGATCCGGCGGCGCTCGAAGCCGCGATCCCTAAGCTGCAGCGCGAGCTCTTGGAAGTTGCGGGCATCCTTGAAGTGCAAGCAGCCAAGAGCGAGTTCCTGGGGACGCAGCTGCAGACGCGAAAAGCGGCGCCGCTTTGGTTCGTGGACGACGCCACCCGCGAACGCCTCCGAGACGCACTGCAGGGCGAAGCCCGCGACCAAGCGATCGCCAAACTCCAGAGCACGATCGCAACCGACCCATTGCTTGGAGTGCAGCTTGCGCGTCGCGATCCACTCGGACTTCGGTTCGTGTTTGAAGACGCACAGCGCTCCGCTTTCCCCGCACTCGATCCCGCGTCGCCCTACCTATTATTGACCGGCGGACGCACGGCATTCCTGCGCATGCGTGCGGAACGCCCTCCACAGGAGATCGAGTTCACCAACCAGTTGCTCGGCGACTTGGATGCGGCGTTCGCCAAGTTTGAAGCCATCGATGCAACCGTGATCAGTGGCTACGTCTGGGCGCGCGACGACGCGGCGAGGATTCGCGGCGACATGGTCTCGTCCACGGTGATGTCCGCCGCATTGGTAACCGCCTTCCTAGCCTTCAGCATGCGCTCGCTGTTCGCGCCGCTGGCGATGATGCTGCCGCTGGCCCTGGGCATCTTTTGGGGACTGACCTACGGCGGGTTCGCGCTCGGCCCGCTGTCGCCCATCGCTGCGGGTTCGGCGGCGGTGTTGGCGGGCCTCGGGATCGACTTCGGCATCCACTGGTACTCCGGCTACCGCGATTCACATGCCGACCCGAACATCGACTCGGATGGCGAAACTGCATCGACCTGGCCAGGACGCGTCGCTGCCACGCATCAACGCTTGGGTCCACCGATCTTGCTCGGCGCTGCAACGACGATCACCGCGTTCCTGACGTTCCTCGCCAGCGACTTCCGTGGGCTATGGGGTTTCGGCGTGCTGTTAGCACTGGGTCTCGCCGCGATCTTGCTGGCGACGTTCACGGTGTTGCCGCTGCTCGTGCGCTTCAGAATCTTCGTCACGGCTCCTCAAGCTTCGGGCTCATGCACCACCGCGAGAGCGCTGCAGCGGCTGACCACCATGCCGGCCACGAAGACCCTTGGCATCGGCATGCTCGGCGTGGCCGCGCTTGGCTGGGTCGCCACGGGATTGCTCGGAGTGACCTTCGACGCCGACGCGCGACGGCTGCGCCCCACCGGTGATCCGATGATCGAAGCGGCGTCCGCACTGGAAGACGAACTCGGGCTTTCGGTGTTTCCGCTCAGCGTGTTGTGGCCCACGTCGACCCCGGCGGACACCGCGCGCGCGGGTCTTGAACGGCTGGGGCAGGCGCCGGGCATCGCACTGCTGCAGAGCGCCCACCTCGAAGTTCCTAACCCGGAGCGACGGGCTCGGGTTGCGGAGTTCACGGCCAGCACGGAAGGCTGGGTGGATGACGCTGTCGCAGCACTGGACGCACAAGGGTTCAATGGTGCTGCAATGCGCGGGACGTTGGACGAATCGCAGGCGCTGTTCACGGCGCCTGCCCCCACCCCCGATCTGGCAGCACGGGCCTTGGAATTCGCCGGGGAGCGGTATGCGATGGCGCAGCTCTATCCGAAGGCCACACCGTGGAACGCGGAAGATCGCGCGGCGCTGCGCAGCGCAATCGATGGGTCGATGACGGACGTTCCTGGGGTTCGAGTCGCGAGCCCGCTGGGTCTCGCGGATGAACTGAGTCCGGTGCTTGCCCGCGACCTGGTGCGATGCGGTTTGCTGGCGGCCGCGTTGATCTCGGTCCTCGTCGTGATTCTGCTGGGAAGCCTGACGGCCGGCGTCTTGGCGCTCCTGCCCACGCTGTGCGCACTGGGGCTGATGCTCGGTGGGCTTGCGGTGTTCGGGTGGCCGCTGCATTTGGGCAATTTCGTGGCCGTGCCGCTGATCTTGGGCATCGGCATCGACGACGGCATCCACATGGTGACGGCCTTGCGAGCAGGACGCCCGTTGCGCGAAGTGCTCGGGACCACCGGCGTGGCGGTGTGGCGCACTTCGGCGACCACCGTCCTCGCCTTCGGCACGCTGGCGTTTGCTACAAGTCCTGGGTTGGCCTCCCTGGGAGTGCTACTCACCGTTGGCGTGGCGATATGCTTCGTGTGTAGCGTACTGGTGCTGCCATGGCTTGTTCCGGAACGCATGCGCGCACCGATGCTGAACGACGCCCCACCTGTCCAGCCACCCCACTGAGCCCCATGCCTTCGATCTGCACGACTCCTCGACAGGATCGCTTCCGCCCTAGAACGCTTGGGTTGACTGCTGCTTCGCTCGCGTTGGGCTTCTTCACGACTGGACTACAGGCACAGACCAAACCCGCGGCATCGCAGCCAGACGCGAGTCCAACGAAGGTGTTGGAAGGCGACGCTGCGCAGGAGCACGCCAGAACCATCCTGCGCGAAGCGGCGAAGCGTCATCAACGCATCGAATCCCTCCAGGGCGCATTCACCCAAGAGGTGTTCACGCCACTGTTGAAGAAGCCGCTGCGCTCCAAAGGCACGTTCTCTTTCCGCAAGGAGCCCGCGTGCGTCGTGTTCTCCATCGCCGAACCCGAGCCAACCGTGTGCCGCTTCGACGAAATCTCCTACCAGGTCTACCGACCCAAGGCGGCCCGCGCTGAGCGCTTCCTGTTCGGCGAGGGCGAAGTCGGCAAGTCGCTGGTGCGGGTTTTCAGCCCCGATCCAAACCTGGTGTCCAAGGAACTGAATGTCGCTTCGGTGACTGAGACCGGCGACCAAACGACCATCGCACTCAAGCCCACCGAGGAGGCGATGAAGAACTTCCTGGTCGACCTTGAGATCACCCTCGACACGAAAGCTGGTTACATCACCGCGTTGGCCTACACCAACGCAGAGGGCGACAAGACGGTGCTGATGTTCACGAAGGTGCGCACCAACAAGCCGATCCCAGAAGATCGCTTCACGCGCACGCTGCCCAAGGGCACTGACATCAAGCTCACCGAGATGAAGTAGCGCTTTCGGTCGGCGTTACTCCGACCAGAAACGCGCGGTGGCTGGATCCGCCTCATCTTTGATGTGGATGTTCGGGCGGTTGACGGCCAGGTGTCGCAGGATTTGCCACGCAGGCTCCAGCGCGGAGTCCGCACGCTCGGCCAGCACGGCCACACTCGCAGGCTCGCTTGTCAGAGCGGACATCAATCGTCGCTGCAGCTTCAGCACTTGTGCTGCGGCGCGCTTGCCCGCTTCAACGCCGGGCTGGTGGTAGGCATTGATGTCGACCACCTCGGCGTAGAGCCCGACGGCGCGTTCAAAGAGTGCGAGCACCGCACCCAGAGAAGCCTCATCGATGCGCTTCAACGTGATCGTGAGCGAGCGCCGGCCGCTTTCGAACAGCGCGTCTCTCGTGCCGTGCCAGAATCCATCCAGGAAGTCGCCGGTTGTCACACCCTCTTCGACCTCCAAACCCGGGCACGCATCTCCATCGTTGCCGGGCAGATCACGCAGGACGCGCACGAACACAACAAAGAAGTCGTGCAGTCCATCGCGCAGTTGCTGCACATAGGCGTGCTGATCGGTCGATCCCTTGTTGCCGTAAACCGTGAGTCCTTGGTGCACCGTGCGGCCGGTGCGGTCGTGCTCCTTACCCAGCGACTCCATGACGAGCTGCTGCAGGTAACGCGACAACAGGAGGAGGCGATCGCGGTACGGAAGCACGACCATGGCGCGCTCGCCGCGGCCGCCGGTTTCGGTGTGCCAGTAGGCGGCCATGCAGGCCGCTGGGTTGTTCCGTGGTTCGGGCGCGCGCGTGGCGACGTCCATCGCCGCGGCGCCGCGCAGGAACGCGCGGATGTCCATGCCGAGAAGCGCCGCGGGCAACAGCCCCACCGCAGCCATCACGCTTGTGCGTCCACCAACCCAATCG
>CBESZZ010000169.1:0-7667 GCA_965534055.1 uncultured bacterium
ACGCGTCAGACGCCATCACCGCGCCTGCCGAACGGCCGTCCGACTTCAGCGAAGCCAGGTGCACCGCGTCCACCCGACTCATCTGACCAGCGCCGACGCCAACGACCGCGAAAACGTCTGGCAGCGCTTCGATCGCAAAGACGATGGCGTTGCTCTTCACGTGCTTCGCCACCGACCAAGCGAACCTCAACGCCGCGTGCTCGGCATCGCTCGGCGCGCGCTCCGTGACCACGTCAAGGTTCGCAAGCGGCGGCGGGGCATCGGCATCCTGCACGAGGAACCCACCGGAGATCTGACGCACGGCGAGCGGCTGCATTTTTCGATCGGGCAGCCCACCGGTGTCCAGAACCCGCACGCTCTTGCCCCACTTGGCTTGCGCCAGAGCCTCCAACACGCCGTCTTCGATGCCCGGCGCGACGATTGCTTCGACGAACGTCCCGCTGGCGACGATCGCCTGCGCAGTCGAAGCGGTGAGTGGGCGGTTGTATGCGTGGATGCCGCCAAAAGCGCTTAGCGGGTCACCGCCCAACGCATGGTCAAACGCCACCTGCTGATCGGGAGCAATGGAGGCGCCACACGGGTTGCCGTGCTTGACGATCACGCAGGCCGAGGATTCATCGAACTCGAGTGCCAAGCCAAGCGCCGCGTCGAGGTCGAGCAGGTTGTTGAAAGAAAGCTCCTTGCCGCAAATCTGCTTGGCGTTGGCAAGCGAAGGTCCCTGTGCGTCCACGGCGCGATAGAACGCCGCCGACTGGTGTGGGTTCTCGCCGTAGCGGAGGTCCTGGAGCTTCGTGCCTGCAACGCTCACGCGATTCGGCTGGCAGTCCGTGGCACCGCGCTGCTCTGCGGCGAACCACGATGCAACGGCCGCGTCGTAGGCCGCGGTATGCGCAAACGCCTTCGCTGCAAGCCGTCGTCGTAGCGCTTCGCTACGCTCGCCATCCGCCGTGCGCAGAACAGCCAGCACATCGTCGTAGTCGGCAGGTTCGGTAACCACAGTGACGGCCGCGTGGTTCTTGGCCGCGGACCGCACCATCGAAGGACCGCCAATGTCGATGTTTTCGACGATCGTCTCCCGCGTACTCGACCGGTTGCGCACCGTGTCGCCGAACGCATAGAGATTCACGACCACCACATCGATTGCGTCGATGCCGTGCTCCTTCATCGCGGCAAGGTCGGCTTCCAGTGCTCGTCGCGCCAGGATCCCGCCGTGCACCTTGGGATGGAGCGTCTTCACCCGCCCATCCATCATCTCTGGCGAACCGGTGTACTCCGCGACTTCCTGCACGGGCACGCCACCTTCGCGCAGCACCCGATACGTGCCCCCGGTGGAGAGCAACGAATAGCCGAGCTCGTGCAACCCCTGACCAAACTCCACGATGCCGGTCTTATCCGTCACCGAAAGCAAAGCTCTCATTCTGTCGTCGCTCCTGCCCGCTGTTTGAGATACGCCTCAATGAACTCGTTGATGTGTCCCGACAGGACCGAATCAACGTTGGAAGTCTCCATCCCCGTGCGAAGGTCCTTCACCAGTTGGTAGGGCTGCAGCACGTAGGAGCGGATCTGGTTGCCCCAGCTGATCGATCCTCGATCACCGTAGAACTTCGCCAACTCCTCTTCGCGTTTCGCCAGCTCCACTTGGTAGAGCTTGCCGCGCAGCGCTTTCATCGCCGATGCGCGGTTCTTGTGCTGGCTGCGCTCGTTCTGGCAGGTCACCACGATGCCAGTCGGAATGTGCGTGATGCGGATCGCACTATCGGTCTTGTTGACGTGCTGACCACCGGCGCCACTCGCGCGGTACGTGTCCACCCGCAGGTCCTTGTCGACGATCTCGACAGCGACGTCGTCCTCGAACTCAGGCACAACTTCGACGGACGCAAAGGACGTCTGCCGTCGAGCGTTCTGGTCGAATGGCGAGATCCGCACGAGGCGGTGCACACCCTGCTCTGCCTTCATCTTGCCGTAGACGAACGGACCTTTGACAGCCATGGTCGCACTGCGGATGCCGGCTTCTTCGGCGGTTTGGAAGTCATGCTCCTCGACGTCGAAGTCGTGCCGTTCAGCCCACTTCACATACATCTTGAGCAACATCTCCGCCCAGTCCGATGCATCCACGCCACCGGCGCCAGGCACGATGGTGACGATGGCATTCTTGTCATCGTGCTCGCCGCCGAGCATGACCTGGAATTCCAGCTGGTCGAGCAGCGCCTTGACCTGCTCATCCAGCTCCTTGAGATCGCCCTCGACAGCCTTGGGCTCGTCCTGCCCCATCTCCAGCAGGACTTCACCGTCCTCCAAGAGCTGGTGCATCTGGCTGATGGGTTCAACCACTGCAGCGCACTTCTTCTTCTGCGCAACGACGGTCTGCGCCAGCTCCTGGTTCTCCCAGAAGCCTGGCTGCGTCATCTGATGATCAATATCCGCGAGCTCGCGGTGCCGTGCCTGGAAGTCAAAGACTCTCCTTCAACAGGCGGACACGGGCGAGGGCGTGGGCAAGCGCTTTGCGGTGATCTTCGAGGGCCATGCGGCACACGCTACGCGACTTCGGCACTCCTGTCGTTGGCGAAGTCTTGCGGCCAAAACCCCACTGAATCAGGTCGCGGAGACGCCGATCCCATCGCTGCAAACCTCGTCAACGCCCCCCAAGACGCTGCAAGATGCAACGCTTCCCGGTTTTCGTCGGTCGGATAAGACCACAGCGAACATTCGCCCAATCGCTGCGATTTTCCGATCGACGCAACTGCCCACGCGAACGCCGGGTCCCGGGAGAACCGCAGCTGGCGCGGGAAAGGGCTCACAGGAGGAGCATGCACCTGTCGAACTTCTGGCAGTGGCCATGCCACTAGACGCCGAACAGGTGTCGAAAATCAGCACATGGGGACCTGCGGTGGGCCGTGATTCGCCGACTTCGATCCTTTGCCTGCAGTGCCAACCGCAGGTCCCTTTTATTTTGTGCTGCTGCCGCCGCTGCTCGACTGCTCGAGGGCGGCGACACGAACCACCGGTTCCTACTGCTTGAGTATCTCGATTCCCGGGGTCAGCTCGAAGCCCAACGCATTCGCAGTCGAACCATACGCATGGTGGAAGTAGGCCGCATCGACGAAGACCCCGAAGCCTGACGGGACAGCCAGGGTCAAGACGGCGACATCAGTCCCGTTGGCCATCAGCGACGCCGACAGATCAGGTGCGACCAGGATGGAGCACCCAGGGGCGCCATTCATGCCCAGATCGAAGGGCAATTTCGGACGCAGCGGCTCGCGCGATCGTTAGAGCACGAACGCAGGCTCGTCCGTCGCTCCATGTCCGGAGCGAACCCTCTTTGGGTCAGCCTGCACGACGGTTTGACGCGCTGCGACGAAAAACGCAACGAGCACAACCTGCGTCCAGAGCACGCCGAGTTGGCCGAGCGCCAAACCCCAGACCAGCTGTGACGTGCCAAGCTCACCGGAACCTTCAAGGCCTCGTACGACCAACATGCCGCAAAGGTGCATGCCGACGATCCAAAGCACCGTAAGGATGCCGGGAATGATGAGCGTGCGCAGCGGGTGCCGAAGGGCGCTGAAGCCGGTAGCCCACCAGGCTTTGAACGCGGACGACGAGTTGTGCAGCGCCATTCGTGCTCGAACCATCTTGCTGACAAACAGCAAGATGACGACCAGCGCGCCAAACACCCATTTCACCAGCTCCAGCAGACTGGCAACCGTCGTGAACTGCCCACCCCAGGAAAACACGCGAGCTCCTGAGTCTTCGCCGGCGAACAGACGTTCTTCCAACATGTGGCGCACAACGTCGTAGCCCCAACCCAAAAGGACGAGCGGAACGATGAGCCAAAGCACCGCACGCAAGTTGCGGCCGAACAGCCGGCCGCATGCCGCAAAGAACCCGATGTCGATCGACGCGTCCTTGCGACCAGTGAAGCTGAGAACGCCACCGCCAATGAACACGTGGCCAAGCCAAACCAAGACCATCGCACCGCTGAGCCGCAGCACGAGGTCCGGACGCCCGCGGACGAAGTCAGAGTCGAAGGCAAGATCCAGGAACAGCGAAGCGCCTGGCGCCTTGCCATAGACCTGGTGGATCTCTTCGAACACCGGGTAGACAAGGAAGAGCGACGGCAACGTGACCAGCAGCCACGCCAAGATCAGAACCAGCGGACTGCGAAGAGCCGTGCCGATTGCGTGCAGAGGACAAAGGAATGCAAACATCGCTTACCCGAAGAAACCGGCGAAGGAGAGTTCGGACTGGCTCTCAAGGAGAAGCCGAAGACCGCGATAAAGGGCAGGACGCTTGTCGCCGTGAAGTCGCCAAGCGTTGTTCGTGAGGTCGACGTCCAAGAGGTAAACCCCGGCGGGTCCGACACCTTCCTCGAAGCGTTCGCTGAACGCTTCGCCGGACTGCGTTTCCGGTGGATCAATCCACACTTCGAGTAGCTCGCCGAACGGTGGGGCGCCGGCTTGGTCTTCGAACTCGAACTGCAGCTTGGCGTCGAGTTCGTCCGCGCCAATCTTGCGCCACACGGGCTCCTCGCGGCCGGAAAACTTGAACCGCACCGAGAGGTCGGCCGTGATCGAGCCGTAGCGCGCGATATCGACCACCGTGCGCGGCGCAGCGCCGATGCCCGAGCGAACGCTGAGCACGCCATAGTCGAGAGTTGCGCCAGCACCGCGGGCCTGTTCGAAGAAGCGAGCCGCCGCATCACCGCACCGACGACGCAGCAGCGACACGAAGTCCGCCGTGGTTGGATGCTTGAAGCGCGCCTGCATGTGGAACGAACGCATGAATGCCCACCACTCATCGGGCCCCACCATGCGCTCTAACGTTCGCAGCAACGTGGCAGGACGCTGGTAAGCGTTGACGCGATAGCTTGGACTGCTCGTGAACTTCCAGCCCGGCTGCACCATCGCGTCCATCGTGTTCGCGTCGAGCCAACGACGCCGATCGTTCATCACGTCGTTGAACGCCGCTTCGCGAAAGAAACTGGCCGTCGGTTGCGCAGCAAGCACATCGAGCAACGGCGAATCGGGCAACAGCCGGCCGTTGAAGTGCACCTTCGAGAGCGAATCCCGCAGCGACTTCGGCAGGTTGTCAAAGCGCGGAATCTCCGCAAGGCGCTTCGTGACGCCATCGCCGAGCCAGGGGCCGCGTTCCGCAGCGAACGTCAGGAACTCGCCAAACGGTGTGGTTCGCACGGGGCGCGCGGGGCGCCCGTTCTCCATTCGCGCGGCGTCATATGCAAGCCACTGCGCACGGCCTTCGCTGTAGGTGTTGATACCTTCATCGAGCCACGCCTCCTCGAACTCGTTGTTCGCGGAGAGTCCGTACCAGTATTGATGGCCAAACTCGTGCACCGTGACTCCTTCAGGTCGCAGCGAACGATCGTGGAGAAACGTCGGAGTCCCGCAGGTGATCAGCGTCGGATACTCCATTCCTCCGCCAAGCGTCCCGCCACCAACGTCACCAGCTGGATCGACAACGGTGATTGCCTTGTAGGGATAGGCCCCGTAGCGGAGGCCGAAGAACTCCAGACCAACTTTCGTCGCAGTGAAGTGCCGCTCTCGTTGTTCGGGCGTGTCGTGCTCGGGCTGCAGCAACAGCACGATGTCTGTCGGCGGAAGATCGAATGATTCCACCGGCACTCCGAGTCGCCGCGCGGTTTCCTGCGCGACACCGGTTGGATCTTCCGCAGCGCGCATCCCGGCAAACGTCTCTTCGTAGCGCACAAACGCAGGGTCAGCGACGAACGCGAAATTGTGCACACGGTCTTGAACGAAGCGCAGTGTGCGCTTGCCGTCGGTTTCTTCGGTCGCGATCGGCTTCCCGCCAGTCGCCCCGACGACGTAGTTACCCGGAACCGTGAGCGCTACGTCGTAGCGCGCAAAGTCCGCGAAGAACTCCGAGTTGGCGTGGAACTGATGGCAGTTCCACGAGGGCCCGCGGACAACATCCCGCTCCTCGTAGACGCCGACGATCGGATACCAGTGCATCGCGAACACGCCGCCACCTGGAGTCCACCCAGTGCGTCGATACGCCTTGGGCATCTTGCTTTGGAAACCGAATGCCAGGACGACCTCTTCGCCAGGCGCAACCAAAGACGGCAGCTGCACCTCAACGACGGTGCGGTCGTCGGGGTTGCCGTCGTCTGGTTGAATGAACTGCATCGAAAGCGGCACGCCCTCGTTTGCACCATCCACCACCCGTGGTTCGATCATCGCGAGACTGCCAAACTCGTGCTCAGACCAGATCTCGCGGAAGTCAGCCCCTGCTTCGCGCATGAACGTGGACTTCCGATTGGCGAACGCGTTCAAGTACAGATGGAAACGCATGACACGCGTCATGCGGGATGCTGTGTTCCGCCACTTCAGTCGCGCACGCCCGACGATGGTCCGCTCGCTGGGGAACCACTCGGCGGCAATCGAATAGCGCACCGCTCCCGCGGAGTCGGCAGCGTTCGTCGATGCATCCTGCGCGTGCAGCACGGGCATCGCTGCCAACCCCGCAAGCAACCCAAAAGCCAGGTTCGACCGTCGCCAAGGGGTCAGTCTCGCAGGAATTGTCGGGTGGAACCGAAGAGCTTTCGGGCTCGGGGGGTGCGGCATCGCTGAATCACGCAGTGGGGAAAGCTGCCTACTGTTGGGGGTGCAGGAGCTTCCGGTTGGGGAGGCGCGGCAGGCGTCTGACGCCGTGCCGATTCACGGGTGCTCGGCCGAGAGCAGGGGTCGAAAGGATACCCCGTTCTTCGGCTGTTCCGACCCGGGCCTGCAGCACGGCACCCACCGCAAGGCAAGTTCAACGAACTCCGCGCTGGGCGGTGGGCCACGGACCGCGATTTCGCGGTAGATCCCGGGCTACGGCCTCGGCGCGGAACCGGCCATGCCAAGAGCGCTTGCGCGGCCTCCCCCACGCAACAGGCTCCAGGGCCGCGCGCTCACCTAGGTGAACTGCGGCCCCCGGGCCCGTGTGGCGCTCGTTGCGCCGTCCTGGCGTCTCTCAGCCGACTTCGGACTGTGACATCGCTGTCTCGCGACGGCGCGACGCTTCGGCGGCGGCGTTGTACGCCTTGAGCTTGTTGTAGAGAGTCTTGGTGTCGATCCCGAGGACCTTCGCCGCACGCGTCTTGTTGCCGCCAGTTGAAGACAGCACGCGCATGATGTGGCGCTTCTCAACCTCAGCGAGCGGCAAGTGCAGAACTTCGCCTTGCGGATCGGCTTCGCTGATGAGTTTGCCAAGCGCCGCAGACTGTTTGACGAGCACGAGGTCGAACGAACCGCCCTGCAAGAAGCCGCGGAACTGGTCCAGGGTTTCGGCGGTCGTCGTCAGGCAGTTCCAATCTGAAGCGGCAGTAAGAAGCTCGAGCGATTTGGGTTCGTCGTCCGAGAAAACAAGCAGTCGTTTGCCAAGTGCCATGGGGGGTGGCTCCTATCGTTGGGGTGGTTTGCTGGGGGCGGCCATGCTGGACGTCGGAGAGTTCGAAATCCGGTGAATGTCGCTACGAGATCACGGTGCCATTTGGCGTGCTAATCTGTGAGAAAGCGCACGGGATGGCCGATAGAAAACGCGTCCCGCACACCATGCTGCCGACAGTTCAAGTTCGCCGGCGATCAGGATCCGGACCCGCTAATCTGGAAGAAAAGTCGTATTTACCGGGATCATTTCACCTGCGGTCCCCG
>CBESZZ010000170.1:0-7663 GCA_965534055.1 uncultured bacterium
GCCCATTGAGTTCAATGCGTCTTGCGGGAGCACGCGCGGGCAGGCCGCTGATTTGGGGAGATAGACCCGAGGACCACGGCAAGTCTCCTCGACCCCGTCTACGATGGCGGCCGTAGGGATACCGTTCGGCTTGTGGATACTTGAATCGACTTCGCCGGCTGTCATTCGTCCCTCAACCCTCCCTCTGACATGCCCATCCCCTTCCTTCGCTCACTCTTGCTGGGCGTCGGGTCCGTGCTCGTCGCAGCCCCGACCGTCTCCGCTCACGTTCAACTCAACGGCCCGTCCGGTGGCGAAGTACTGGTCGTCGGCTCCGTCGCGCAGATCCGATGGACGGTGTTGGTCTCCCACGGCACGACGCATTGGGAGCTCTACTACTCCACGACGGGAAACCAGGGCACCTACCTCCCGATCGACCTCAACGTGCCAGCGGGCGACATCTCCTCCAACGCGATGCACACGTACAATTGGCAGGTGCCCGCGACGGTGTCGAGCACGGTACGCGTTCGGGTCGTGCAGGTGAATTCAGGCCGCAACTACAGCGGCACTAGTGGCGCGGACCTCGCCATCGTCGAAGCGCCAGCAACGTACGTCGCAGCCGGCGCTGGTTGCGCGAGCTCTACTGGGACCGTGCCAGCCCTCGACGCCGCGCCCAACTCGCTGCCCTACATCAACAACAGCTTCGCCTGCGAGGCAACCAACCTGCCGGCCGCGAGCCCTGGTGCGATCTTCGCCACGGGATTCGTCGCCCCCACGCCGCAGCCCTTGGATCCTTATGGGCTGCTTGGCTGCACGTTCCACGTCAATCCGCTGATCACTTCCTTCGCGCCCAACGCGCTGGGAACCGCCAGCTTCCAGTTCACCATTCCCATGGATCTAGACATCATCGGTGTGGCGTTTTGGCAGCAAGCCATGGTGCTCGACCTCGGCGTGAACCCAGCCGGCGCCGTGATGACGAACGGAGCGATGGGTGTGATCGGCGCCCGCTGACGGCGTCACGCCTTTCCTCGGAATCTTCACAGGCGAAGGAACCACGCTGCGGCGTAGGCGTCCGCGCGGCCTCATGACAAATTCGTCATGCAGAAGAATCCGAGGAACGACCGATGCCAACACACCTTCCGACTCTGCTCCTGGCTGCTGCCTCCGGGCTTTGCGCGCCACTCGCCGCCCAATCACCGGTTGCCCAGCTTGAACCGCTTCGCACCCCGCGACACATAGCTCAGCTGCGGCAAACGCCGCTGAAACTCACCGAGTGCTCGGTCCAAGTCGTTGTGGATGGCAACCTAGCCACCACCACCATCCGCCAATCATTCGTCAACCCGAGCCCGCGGATGGTCGAAGCCGACTGGCTTCTCCCTCTTCCGCGCGGCGCCCATGCTGACCGCCTGTCGTTGCAAGTCGACGGCAAGAAGCTCGAAGGTGAAGTGCTCGACGCAGGCCAAGCGTCTCGCATCTACCAAGAGATCGTCCGGCGGAGACGCGATCCCGCGCTGCTGGAATACCACGGCGATGGCTGCCTTCGGGCCCGCGCGTTCCCCATCGGCGGCAACGGTGGCAAAGCCGTAGTCACGGTGCGCTACAGCCAAACGTTGACGCCACGCGACACGGTCTACTCCTGGCGGCTGCCACTGCGATCCATGGCGGCCCTTGGAACGCCACCCGAACGGTCCACGATCGACGTGCAGGTTCGCACGCAGCAGAAGTTGGTCACCCTCGGATCCTCACTGCCAGAATTCGACTGCGTGCGGACCGGGGACCACACGGGGCGGGCTAGCTTCGAGATCGCGGGCAGGCTCCCCGCCCAAGACCCCGAAATGACCTGGGCGTTTTCAGACCAAGACTTCGGCCTCGAGCTGCTCGCTTACCGTCCCGACCCGAAGAAGCTCGGCACGTTCAGCGCGACGTTCTCGCCCCGCTTCGAATGGCCCGAGAGCAAGTCCGTGCGGCGCGCCTTGAGCTTCGCAATCGACGTATCTGGCTCCATGAAAGGCGAGAAGATCGTCCAAGCCAAAGCCGCGTTGCGGCAGTTCTTGGGCTCACTGCAAACCCGCGACTTCTTCAACATCGTGCCGTTCTCCACGGCAACCACGCCTTTCTTTCCAACGCCCGTCGCGGCAACGGAAGAGAACCTCACCATCGCCAGGGCAAAGATCGAAGCGCTGGAAGCCCGCGGTGGCACCAACTTCGAAGCCGCAATTCAGTTCTTGGTGCAGCCCCTGGACCTCGCAACCAAGCCAGACGATCAGCTGCTCCCGGTCCACGTGCTGCTCACCGATGGCATGCCGACCGTGGGCGCAACCGACGTCAATCAGCTGTTGGGCATGACTCGCGGTGAAGGTGCATGCCGCACCTTCGTCTTCGGCGTCGGCGACGACGTGAACACGCGACTGCTCGACACCTTGGCCGCCGAAACCCGCGGCGACCGAGACTATGTGCGCCCAGGCGAGAACATCGAACTGGCCACCAGCGCCCTATTCACCAAGCTCTCGGGCCCGGTCATGACCGACGTCAAGGTCGACTTCGGCGCCGCGGAAGCCTCGGACCTCACCATCCAACAGTTCCCCGACCTCTTCCGCGGTTCACAACTCACGATCTTCGGTCGCTATTGTGGCACTGGCTCCAAGGCAGTTCGGCTCACGGGCACGGTGAATGGCAAGACCACGGAGTACGTCTTCGAACGCTCCTTCCCCGAACTCGCAACGAAGCGGGACGCATTGCCCTCGCTATGGGCGGCACGCAGAGTCGCCGAACTGCTCGACGCGATGCGCCGCAACGGCCAAAACCCGGAACTCGTGCAAGCCGTGCGAGACCTTGGCCGAACCTATGGCATCGTCACGCCGTTCACCTCGCATCTGGTGGTCGAAGAAAACGACCGGCTCGCACGCGCATCTGGCTTCTTCGATGCACCCAACGCACCCGGACGCTACTTCGGCACCGAAGAAAAAGGGCGCCGACGCGTCCGTCGTGAGCTTCGTCGCGCGGGAATCCAGACCGACCCAACTTCTGGCGATCTTGAAGATCTGATCGAACGCCTGGACGAAGAGGCTGACGCAGGACGCAAAGCAGTAGCCGCAGATGCGCCGACGGCAGGCGCTGTGGCCGTCCTGCAGAGTCTCGAATTGAAGCGACTCAAGAATCAGGTTTCCGTGCCAAGCGGTGCCGGTTTGGCTAGCTCGATGGTCTCTCAGCGCGTGGGCGCATTCACGCTGTTTCTGATTGGCGGACAGTGGGTCGACGGCAAGTTCGACGCGAAAGTGCACACTTCAACGCGCAAGATCGATGCGCTCAGCGACGAATACTTCGCGCTGCTGGCGGCCAACCCCACGCTGCGCAAGGTCTTCGCGTTCAGCACAGCGATGACGCTGATCATCGATGGTGCTGCGGTGCAGATCACGCCGGCGGCGGAGTGATGCCTGCTGCGGAGTCTTCCATTCGCGGAGGTTCCGCTGCTGCATCGGCAATCAACTCGTCCAAGACTCCCGTCGCGTACGCCCCGGGGGGCAACGAGAACTCGAACTCAAGGGCGCCGTCCGACGTGAGCGCTGCGCTCGCGTCCTTCAGAGGAACCCGCAAAGCCCGCCGCTCGCCTCGGCACAATCCGAACGGTAGATCTGCAAAGTGTTCGGTGGTGAGCTGCAGCGCTTTGAGGGCATCCGCTTCGATGCGCTGCATCGCCCCGCTGGTGGCCATCGCCGAGGGTCCAGGCAGCGGACCGGTAGCTGAAACCTCGAACGCCTGTGCGCGTGCCTGTTCGGTGGCTTCGTCTTCTACGACGAAGCACGCACCGCGGTCGTGCAAGTAGGCGACGTCCCCGGTGTTCACGGTCTCGTAGTCATCGATGCGGGCGTTCAGAACGCGGTTGAACACTTCGCTTTGCACTGCGGATAGAATGAGTCGAAGCAGATGCTTCTTCATCCGCCGCGCGGTGTGCTTTGGATCACCGGCCAGAATCGAAAGGCCCTTGGCGAGATTCGCACCTCGCTTGCCGAACCGCTGACTACCGAAACCGTGAGGCACGCCAAGTCGCGACAGTGATTCCAATCCGAGCTTGGCGTTCGCCAGCGTGGCGGCATCGAACACCGGCGAACCTTCAAACGGCCGCACCACCAGAGTGAATTGGTTGCCGGCGAGATGCCCCGGCCGAAGCTTGTTGCCGTGCTGCCCAGACTCCAGAAGGGTCAACGCGGGATGCTCCTCAATCGCGGTGTGCAGAGCTGCCGCGTCCACGTGCTCCAACGAGATCCACTGTTGCGTCACAGCAACGGCATCTTTGAGGCCCGCGTAGCCGAAGTCTCGCGTCTTGCGACCGAGCGTCTTGGCCAACCCCTCGATCATGACCATCGTGGAGATGCCGCGCTTCTCAATCGACGCAAGCAGATGGTCGCCGGTACCGCTTGGCCGATAGCGCGGAAGCTCCGCAACGCGGAAGTCCTCCGGGCTGACTTTGTAGCGGCCCGCGATCGGACTCCAGCCGGCAAGCGCCCCGCGATCGCGATCGCGAATCAAGCGCCGCAACGGCGCGGTCGGATGCATCGAGGAGAGAGTGTTAGCTCTCGCCCTTGGCAGACTTCGCGGGCTTCTTGCGCCGCTTCGGGCTGCGAGCTGGCTTCTCTTTCGCAGCCTTCGTCTCGGCCTTCTCCGACCCGGCGGCTTCTCCGGCCAGCGTCTCGCTGGCAACAGCACCTTCTGCGTCGGATTCTTCGGCCTGCTCGCCTCGCGGCCAAGGCTCGCTGAATGCAGCGACGGGATCCTTCCCGGTGGCGTAGGCCATCAAGCGAGCCAGCTCATCGCGCATTTTCATGCGCGGCACGATGCGGTCGAGCTGCCCCTTCTCGATCAAAAACTCTGCGCGTTGGAAGCCCTTCGGAAGCTCCTTCTTGATCGTTGTGGCAATGACTCGTGGACCAGCAAAGCCGATCAACGCGCCGGGCTCGCCGATCAACAGGTCACACACGCTCGCGAAGCTAGCAGTGACGCCGCCCGTGGTCGGGTGGGTCATGACTGAGATGGAGAATCCGCCCGCACGATTCAACCGCGACAACGCGGCGCTCGTCTTGGCCATCTGCATCAGCGAGATCGCACCTTCGTGCATCCGCGCGCCGCCCGAACAGGTGAAGAGGATGAGAGGCACACCCTCTTTCTGGGCCAGCTCACACGCGAGCGACACTTTCTCGCCAACCACCATGCCCATAGAACCGCCCAGGAACACGAAGTTCATCACTCCGAGAACACAGGGCAGACCTTTGACGGTGGCCTTGCCGACGATCATCGCGTCGTTCTCGCCGGTCTTCTTCCGCGTCTCCTTGAGCTTCTCGGAGTACGGGATCTTGTCGTTGAAGCCGAGCCGATCCTCAGCCAAGAGGTCTTGGTAGAACTCTTCGAAGCTGCCCTCATCCGCGGTGAGCTTGACGCGCTCACGGCCCGGGAGGGTGAAGTGATAAGAGCAGGATCCGCAGACCCTGTGCTTCGCTTCGAACTCCTTGCGGAAAAGCATCGAGCCGCATGACTCGCACTTGATCCACAAGCCACCGGGCATGTCTTTCTTTTTGCCGAACCGTGTCCAAGCCATGAGATGTGGGGTGCTCGAGAGACCGTGTGAAGTGACCAAATCAACCAGACCGCGGGACCGCAGCCCGAGCAGAACCGGGGGCGGAGAATACAACGCATCCCAGCTCCGTCGCGGGCGAAGCGGGGGAAATCCGGGACCGTTGCGTCCAAGTCACCGATGGAATGGGCATTTTACCGACAGAATCAGTCGATTCCTGCGGCGTCAACGGCATCGCGGAGACGCTGAATATTGGCTGAAACGTCGGACGGCATGAAGACTGCACTCCCGGCGACCAGCGTGTCTGCCCCCGCCGCAACGCAGGAACCCGCCGTATCTGGCGCGACTCCGCCGTCGACGGAGATGCTCCCGGTGAAACCCATATCTCGGCGGAGCCAGCGGATCGTGTCCAGTGGTGCAGCCTGGAATGACTGCCCGCCAAAGCCCGCCTGGACGGTCATGACTAGCACCATGTCCAACAGATCCAGAAATGGTGCGAGCCGCTTCGGATCCGCATCGGGGTTCAGGGCCAGACCCGCATCGACACCCGCATCCCGAATCGACTGAAGGAGCGCACGGCCCCGATCCAATCCATCCTTCGTTTCCGGACATACCTCGACGTGAAACGTCAGGATCTGCACTCCGGCGTCGAGGAAGTCGGGCACGTAGCGCCACGGGTCCTCGATCATCAGATGCGCGTCGAATGGCAGCTCCGTGACGGGCCGCAACGCCTTCACGATGGGTGCGCCAAACGTCAGATTCGGGACGAAGTGGCCATCCATGACATCCAGGTGCACGAGGTCGGCACCGCCGGCCTCGATCCGACCGATCTCGTCCGCCAAGCGCGCGAAATCCGCGGACAGAATGGACGGTGCAATTCGCACGTCCGCAGCGCGTCCCCGCTTCGCGGTCATCGCGTGACGCCGTCGCCGTCGGTGTAGGTCACCGAGCCGACACCCTGCACGAACGGCGTTTGTACCGCGCCGAGCAGACGCCAGTTAAGGCCGACATCGAGCTGCTCAACCAAACAGGGCGCACTTGCCACGACGGGCAAACGCACTGCACCGTTGCGGCCGGTGATGCCTTCCGCCTTCCAGCCAATCCCGAGGAATCGTACCGTCGACCCCGTGACGACCTCCGGACCGTAGCCGAGACGCACTTCCAACTGCGCAAGCGGTGCGCGCATGCCAATCACGAAACGACCCAACTCCGGCAACTGAAACATCACGTTGCTGCCGCCCGTCCTCAGGACATCCACCGGGACCAAGAAGTCTTCATCCCGATTGACCATGAACACTTCAAAGTCGGCCAACGCACCAGGAGGCAACGGAGTGGCCAACGGGACCGTGAACTCCAATCTCCCACCACCCGCAACGAGGAGTTGCTGGCCGTTCAGGATGTCAAACGCTTGAACATCACCGTGCGCCACGAGAACCAACGAGCTCATCGCTCCGTCGACCCCAGCAATCGGACCAAACTGCGGCGCCGTCGCTTCGAAGCGAGGGTCCCCGACCAGCGCGATACCAAGTCCCACACGGGCAGTTGCAGGGCCGAGAATCCCCGGTTGCCCTCTCATCAGCAGTCCTCGTTCGAACAGCGTCAGCGCCTGCCCCGGAACCACAATGGTCTCGGCGGGTAGCCGGATGAGGTTGGTGTGAAATTCGAGGGCCTCGTCGCCAGCAATGGCGACGGTACGACGCTCCGTCGCGAACGCACCCGCTTTGATCTGCAAGCGAAAGTCCCCAGGTGTGACATCGACGAAAACCCAGCGGCCTACCGAGTTGGTCAGCGCAAAGAGAACGCCAGACGCAGACGGGCCGGACTGCATCAGCTCGATTCTCGCACCGGCGATAGGCGCGCCGAACGCATCGGCCACCGTGCCGAACATGCTCGACGGCAGCGTTGATTCGGCGATGCGGTTGTCGTCGCTGCACGCAGCGAACAACAACGAGAGCGCGGCGAGCGCGAGGCCATGCCGCACCGGAACCGGTGTGGCGTGAAGGGAGAGAGCTCGGGTGGGGCGGTGCGCTTGCATGGTGTGGGCCGCCAGCATAGGCCGCTCCGTCACAATTCTCACCGTCGAAGCGCGCAGCGCTCCAGGCCGCCGCTATTTGAGCG
>CBESZZ010000171.1:0-7648 GCA_965534055.1 uncultured bacterium
CGTGCGGAGATTTGGAATCAGGCTTGGTTCAGCTCGCTGAAGGATGCGGGCGGAATGCTGCGATACGCGCGACGGACTTCGGATCCGGCGTTGGAAGAGCGCGCAATGCAAGCGAAGCGCTTGGCGCTCAGTGCACCCGTGGACCGCGGATTCTTCCCGACCGTGCTGCAGGCCATCGAGAGACCCGAGTCGGGCGACCTTGTGGGTTTGCCTGCTCTGGATTGGACGAATGGTGTTTGGACCAACTCCAATGCCAACCCCGAAGACCAGGGTGTCACCCGCGATTGGTACCACCTGCCAGACATGAGCTGGACGGCGCTCCAAATGCTGCGCTGGCATGAAGAGCTAGAGGCCGATCCCGCGCTGGTGGCTTTCGCGACCGACTACGGTGAAGCGTTGCTCACGGTGCAGATGCCGTCCGGCTTCTTTCCCAGCTGGCTCGAACCCGGGACGCTGACGCCGTCACCTCTGCTCCTCGATTCACCCGAGTCGAGCCTGAGCGCCTGGTTCTTGCTGAGACTGACAGATGTTACGGGCGATGTGCGATTCCGCGATGCATCCCTCAATTGCCTCGAAGCCATCCAGTATGGGCCGGTCTTGGCAGGGCGTTGGGAAGACTTCGAAACCTACTGGTCCGACAACGCGATCGGTCGCGAGACGATGATCGGCACCAAGGTGGAGCGCAACGGCATCCACAAGCAGAACACGCTGAGTATGTTTTGGACGGCGGGCGCGATGCTCGAAGCGTTCAGGATGACGAATCACGGCGAGTACTTGGAATGGGGGCAACGGGTCCTCGATGAGTTGTCGATGTGGCAGCAAGTCTGGAACCCACCGTTCTATCTCGTCACGACCGTGGGCGGTTTCGGTGTCATGAACGCCGATTCAGAGTGGAACGATGCGCGGCAGACGCTCGTGGCTGATCTCTTTCTCGACTACTACCGAGAGACCGGCGATGAGCAGCTGTTCCATCGCGGTGCCGCGGCGCTGCGCGCTGGCTTCTACATGATGTACGCGCCGGAGAACCCGAACGCTGCGACTCAGTGGGAGATCGTTTATCCGCACTTCGGACCAACCGACATCGGGTTCACCATGGAGAACTACGCGCACGTTCTCGAAGTGAACGCACCTGGTGATGGCTTCGCGCACTTCTCCATCTTCGACTGGGGATGCGGCTCGGCGAGTGAATCGTGGAACCGGATCTTCGAGCACTACGGCGATGTGTTCATCCACACGGCTCGTGACGAAGCGTTCGCGATTCACGGCATCGAGGTGAGCGCCCTGCCCGCGGGGTTCGAGCTGGTCGATACCTTGGCGACGCCACGCATGCTGCGGGTCATGTTCGACGACGGCTTTGTGCAGCAGGTCATGCTGGACGGCTCGGTCGTCGTGCAGCGCAGATAGTCGGCAACCAGCGACGAGGTGCGGCACACGGGTGTGTGCACCCTCGCGCGGATCGCGACGGGGCGCCCTGAGTGAATTGAAGGCCCCCGCGTTGTGCAGCGCACCGCTACGATGCTCGCCAGCATGACTCCTGGAACTCCTCTCGAAACACGAGCGCGACTCCGCGGCCCTCTGGACTGGGTGAACTACTTGGGCCTGACCGCGGGCGGACTCGGCCTCTCTCCGGTCATGCCGGGGACCGTCGGCACGCTCGGTGCCGTCGCTCTGGCTTTCGCGATCCACGCGGCGACGCTTGGGTTCGTGGATGCCGGCACCAGTCCTCGGGTGCTCGCTCTGGTCTTCCTTGCCGTGGGCGGGTTGCTGTTGCTGTGGGGCCTCGGCACCAGCGACTTCATCGATCGTGCGTTCGCCGCGAAGGACCCTGGAGCCGTGGTTCTGGACGAGGTGGTGGGGTTCCTCTTCACCCTGGCCGTTTGGGGGCTGCTCGCCGACAAGGCGCCCTCACCATGGGCCTACGTGCTTGGCTTCGCGCTGTTTCGGGTCTTTGACATCACCAAACTCTGGCCTGCATCGAGGCTAGAGGCCGTTCCCCGGGCTCCCGGAATCATGCTCGATGACGTCGCCGCCGGAATCTGGGCGGGTGCGGTGCTGTATTTCGCCCTGCAGTTGTTCGAATAGCTCCCATGTCAGCACGCCGTTCCCGATCCTCGCGCCGCGGTAAGCTCGCGGTCAAACTGGCGCTCGTGACCGGTGCTGCAGCGTTGCTTGGCGGCTTGCTCGCCCTGGCGCTCGTGGTCCCGGACTTTGCCGATCGCCTAGGCGAAACCGGCGGGCCCGCGGTCAAGCGCGCTTGGATGCTGGGCGGACTGATCGTCGCCCTGACCGCCGGTGTGGTGGCTGTGCTCGCCTACACGTTGGGGCAAGGTGTGGCACGTCGCGTGACCGACCTGGGGCTCGCTGTGAACAAGCTTGGCCGCGGCGCGACCGAAACCCGCGTTCGTGTGGCGGGCAGCGACGAAGTCACCGCACTTGGGCAAGCGCTGCAGTTCCTTGCGACGGACTTGGCCAGCCTCGAAGAGTCGCGTGGTGAAGACGGTGGGCAGCTCGCCACGATGGATCCGCAGGTTCGCGCGCTACGTGATGCAGCGATTCGAGACGACTTTCCAGACCTGGATGGCTTCGAGATCGATGGCACGTTTGTACCGGGAAGCCGCGGTGGCCTGGACACGTTCGGAGCCGTCGGTAGCGGCAAGGATGGGAGCACCGACCGAGTCACGCTCTTCATGGTGAGCGCTGAGGGACAAAACGCACTCAGTGTTGTCGCGCTGTTCTTGGCACGCGACGAACTGGAACGGGCACTCACTCAGGGTGCCAATGCCCGCCGCGCTTTGGCTCACACCAACAAGGTGATGCATCGCAAGTTGCCCCGTGGTGCATGCGCCAAGGCGACGCTGGTTGAGTTGGAGAGCGGTGCGAACGAGGCCAAGCTCTACATGGCTGGTGCGCGTATCCCGCTGCAGGTTTGTTCGCGCGGCGAGCGGACCGAGCTGGAGGCTGAAGGTCTGGCGCTCGGTCTGGATGACGGTCCGGTGTTCGAGAAGTCGCTTCGCTCCACCAAGATTCCGCTGGCTGCGGGGACCCGCTTGTCTTTGATCAATGAAGCTGGGGCGCGCAACGGCGAGTTCCTGGATCTGCTGCGTGAACACTCGCCAAAGCACACCTCGCCGTTCTTGAACCTGGTGCTTGGCGCCGTGGAGGCGGATGCCGATGAAGGTGGCGGACTTCGCGAGGATCACGTCCTACTCAGCACGAAGCGGTTCTGATGGGGGGATCCACTGAACGACCCAAGCCCTCGTTTCAGAAGCTGATCGAGGACATTTACTTGGAGCGGGATACAGCCCGTGGAACGCAGGGCACGCTGCTTTGGTTTGTCGAAGAGGTCGGGGAGTTGGTGCGCGCGATCCGGCGTGGAGAGCGCGAGAACTTGGAAGAGGAGTTCGGCGACGTCTACGCGTGGCTGGCGACGTTGGCGTCGATGCACGGGCTGGATCTGGAGCAGATGGGCTTCGACAAATACGGCAAGGGTTGTCCACGCTGTCACGCGACACCGTGCGCCTGCCCGGCACACGCGCCCGCGCTCAGCAACTGAGGATGACCGAGCCCGCGCCTGAGTCGTCCGGCCTCGATGGAGAGCCGCAGCGGTCTGCGTTGCCCGAGTCGACTGAACCGCCTGTGCAACGCGAGTTACTCGCGCCGCCCGATCCGGACGGGGCCCCTGAGCCACTCGTCTACGTGGAGGTTGCGCTCTCGCTGCCACTGCAGATGCAGTTTACCTACCGGCTTCCCCCTGGCATGCAGGCGAGTCCAGGGCATCGGCTCCGCGTGCCTTTCCGCGGTCGCGCAATGACAGGGATCGTGATTCGAGTTCGAACGGATCCGGGCGATCTCGATCCGGCCAAGATTCGGGAGATCATTCACGGGCTCGACCAAGACCTCGTGTTGCCGGACTCGCTGCTGAAGCTCGCGGAGGTGATGGCGCAGAGCTACGGCTGCAGCCTCGGCCAGGCTCTCGACGCGATGCTGCCGGCCGTGGCGAAGAAGCGCGGAGCGAAGATGGTGCCGCATCTGGAACTCGTGTTGGAACACCAGGCTGCACGCGAACTTGTGCTTGAGCTCGAAGACAAGTTCCAGGCACAGAGTCGTGTTCTCCGCACCGTGCTGGAGTTCGGTGCACCCCTGCCGGTTGTGCACGTGCGACGGCGCACCGACACGAGCGACAGTCCGTGGAAGACCTTGGTCAAGCGCGGGGCGCTGCGCCGGGTGATGGTGCAAGAGGAACTGCAAGACCTCGTGCCGGCGGCGGAAGAAGCGGCGGTGCGCCATGACCTCAACGAGGACCAAGCGCGGGCCGTCAACCAAGTCACGGAGTGCGTCGTTGCCGGCCGTCACGAGACGTTTCTGCTGCACGGCGTAACGGGTGCTGGGAAGACCGAGGTTTACTTGCGGATCCTGGAAGCCGTACGCGAGCAAGGCAAGACGGCCATCGTGCTCGTGCCGGAAATCGCGCTGACGCCGCAGACCGTGGGGCGGTTCGCTTCGCGCTTTCCCGATGTTGCGGTGCTGCACTCCGGGCTGACGGACGCCGATCGCGGCAAGCAATGGCGACGGTTGGCCGAAGGCAAAGCGAGTATCGCCATCGGCGCCCGCTCTGCGCTGTTTGCGCCGCTACACAATCTGGGGCTGATCGTCCTCGACGAAGAGCACGAACCGACGTTCAAGCAGGAAAGCACGCCGCGATATCACGCACGTGCGATGGCTATCGAACGCGGCCGCATCGAAGGCGGTGTCGTCGTGCTCGGTTCGGCGACGCCTACGTTGGAAAGCTACGGGAAGGCGCGACGCGGGGTTTACTCGCTGTTGGAGCTGCCAAGCCGGGCGGGTGCTGGTCAGATGCCGAAGATCATCGTCGAAGATCTTCGGGTTGAGGGCAAAGAGTCGCGCACGGAAGGCGTCGTGCTCTCCCGCACGCTTCGCGTGTTGATCGAAGAGCGGCTCAAAGCCCGTGACCAAGTCATTCTATTCCTGAATCGGCGGGGATGGGCGCCATCGTTGATGTGTCCGTCATGCGGAACTCCCGTGCAGTGTGATCACTGCGCGTTGAGCATGACGTGGCATTCGCGACGCGGACGGTTGGTGTGCCACATGTGCAGCGAAGAGCGGCGACGGCCCGAACAGTGTTCGACTTGTGAACACGCGCCGTTCCATGAACTGGGCATGGGCACAGAGCGTGTGGAGCGCGCGATCAAGGGTCTCTTCCCTGAAGCTGTGGTCGCCAGGATGGATGCGGACACAATGTCGGAACGCGGCGCGCACGAACGCGTTCTGCGCGCATTTCGAAAGCGTGAGATCGACTTGCTCATCGGCACGCAGATGATCGCCAAGGGCCTCGACTTCCCCGATGTGACCTTGGTTGGCGTGGTCGACGCCGACACGGGGCTCTACATGGCGGACTACCGCGCCGCGGAACGCACTTTCCAGCTTCTATATCAGGTCGCCGGCCGGGCCGGCCGCGCGGAGAAGCCGGGCACCGTGGTGATTCAGACGCACTGCCCAGAGAACATCGCGATCGAGTCCGCGGCAAAGATTGACTACGAGGGGTTCGTGAAAGCGGAACTCTCCGCGCGAAAGATGTGTGGATACCCACCGTTCAGCAGGCTGGTGCGGCTGCTTGCGGAGAGCCCTCGAGAGTGGGAAGCCACGAAGTGCGTCCGCACGGCGGTGGACGCAGTGCGTGGAACGCCTGATCTCGCGACGCTGGGGCCATCTGCGGCGCCGATGGTGAAGGTGAAAGACCGCTTCAGACATCACGTGATGGTGAAGTGCTTTACCGACGCCGCGTTCGAGACCGCGATGGCCGCGTGGAAGCCGTTGGATCTCAGTGGTACGCGAACTCTACGCGTCACGCTGGACGTCGATCCGGCGTCGACGCTGTAGCGACTACTCGGTCGTGGCGTGGCGTCGCGCGTGAGGCGCCTAGTCGAATCGAACTTCAAGCAGCTGCAGGTCGGCGGACGGATCTTCGATCGTTGCCTGGACCTGCGGAGGAATCACCAGACTATCGCCACCGCTTAGCCGTTGTGCTTCGCCGTGCAGTGTCAGGCTTCCCGCAAGCACGTGCAGAAACACGAGTTCGCCATCGTGGCGCAGGTCCGTTGGATCCTGGGATGCAGAGTCAGAGCTGCGAACTGCCCGCACCGCTGCGAGTCCGGCTGTTGCTGTTGCGATGCCGAGGTCCTGTGCCGTCCAGCCTGTTCCGCCGGTTGAGTGGTTCTGCGGCCATGGTTGCGACGGCGCGGTCTCTGCCACGTGGTGCACGAACCGTTGGCCGGCGAGATCGCGGTCTGGATGAATTGGCCCGTTGGTGGGTAGGTCCAGATCGTGGTCTACGAACGTGTCGTGTTCGGCGGGCACGCTGATCTCGACGACTTCCAGCCCCGCGGAGCTTTCGAGCACGCGATGTCGCAAGCCCGGGGGCTGCAGCACCGCGTCGCCGGGATGCAGCACAAACGCTGGCCCTTGTCCTTCGTAGACCACGCGCACCCAACCCTTGGCGCAGTAGATCAGCTGAAACTTCACCGCGTGGTAGTGCACTTGGTCGGGAACCGGACCACCGTCCAAGATGCGAATCTCGGACGCGATGAAGTGTCCACCGAGCCGCCCAGGCACAAGGTCCCGGTAGAGCATGCCGGCCCGACCCGTCTGCCAGTCGTCCTCCGCCGCGCGTTGCACGACGAGCTCGCGACCACGGTGTGGGTAGGTCAGCGGCGGCATCTCTGCATCGGGAGTGGTGCATTCGATGCGTGCGCCACACGGTGCAAGCAGGATCCCGGCCGTCGCGCCCAGAGATTCTGCACCCTCGCAAACAACGCGTAGGGTCGGTGCGGGTTCATCTCTCCCGCGCCGTAGCAGCAACCGCAGACCGTGACCGGAGATGCTCGCCATCCGTGGGGCATCGGCAGGTGAGATGCGGTCTAGTCGAAAACCAAGCCGCGAGACGAAGAAGTCGATGTTCGGCTGTAGGGCCTCGCATGGCACGACCACTTCGGCGCTCTGGAGCGTTGTGCGCGGGTTCATGCGGTTGGCGTCGCGGTCCTTTGGCATGGCGCGAAGTGTACGGGCCGATGTCCGCGGGCACGAACGAACGTTCGCCGGGTTCAGTTGCTTTGCTGCATCTCAAGTCGATACGTCCGGGGCTCGCCTTGAACGTCATCGACCACGAGTTCCACCTGTCCCGAGAACCCCGTGGACGTCGACGCCACGAAGGTGCGACTGCCCATGGCGATCCAGTAAGACTTCTTGATAGGGCGCTTCATCAAATGTGTTTGGTTCGACGTGTACTTGAAACTCGATGCACCGGATGCATCGCGCAACTCGGTTGTCAGCGCGCCCAGTTCCACACCGGAGGGAAACACCAGCTCGATTTGGCACTGACGACCCGCTTTGACTTCAAAGTCGACGCTCGTGGTTTGACCAGTTTGGATGACAAATGACTCCACGATCCGAGTTGCGATCTGGTCACCGGATATCCGGACCTCATAGGTTCCTGGTTCCATGTTCGGCAGCCGCAATTCGTCCATTGAAGGCTCAAGGACGATTCGCTGCGATCGAGCATCGTCGAGTTTGATCATCGCGATGGCCTCGGTCTCGGTTGCCCTCGGTCCGCGTTTGATGCTGGCCACCAGTG
>CBESZZ010000172.1:0-7640 GCA_965534055.1 uncultured bacterium
TCATGCAGGGTCACGCCAGCGATGAAGCAGCAGCGGACGCGATCCGCGACAGCTTCGCTTCGCTGCGTCGCCCCTAACTCCAGGGCGCGGCCCCAAACCGGGCCTACCGACTGGGGAGTCGATTCTGGTTGCGTAATCCTGGGGTGCGAGCCCAGCTGCAATCCAGGGGCGCGCACGTCTGGAGGGCTTGGACTGGTTCTCGCCGATCCGAACGGTGACGATGCGCGACCACCCCTCCCCGTCACGACAGCGCGAACCATGGAACACGACCTCTTCCTGAAGATTGCCGGCATCACCGGCCCCAGCACCGACCGCGAACACGAAGGTGAGGTCGAGGCCACCAACTTCAACCACGGCATGAACCAGTCGGCTCGGCCGGTGCCACAGGACGAATTCCAAGCCAACGAGCCACCGCGCTGCTACCACCAGGAGCTCTCGGTCGGCAAGACGGTCGATCAGACCTCGATCGCGCTGGCCGAACGCTGCGCGAGTGGAGAGCCAATCTCAGAGGTCGTGGTGACCGCCTACATGCCCCGGGAAGAGGGGAATCCAGGCCCACGGACCCACTGCATGACGATCCGGCTCACCGATGTCATCGTTTCAGGCATCAACCTGGGCGGCGGCTTCAACTCAGAGCTCAACGAGAACGTCTCGTTCTGCTATCGGAAGATCGACTGGCAGCAGGGCACTGCGAACCCCACCCACGGATCGGTGGAAATCCTTCCGCCCAAGCCCACCGCCTGAACCCCGCATTCGACACGAGCGCGGTTCTCGCTATGGTGCCGCGCCCAAATCCCTCACCGACCACGATCCATGGAACGCACACTCATTCTCTTCAAGCCCGACGCCGTCCAACGCGGCCTCAGCGGCAGCATCCTGTCTCGTTTCGAAGGCAAAGGACTGAAAGTCGTCGGCATGAAGCTGATGCAAATCTCTCCTGAGCTGGCCTCGAAGCACTACGCCGACCACAAGGGCAAGCCGTTCTACGACGGCCTCGTGGGCTTCATGACCAGCGCACCGGTTGTCGCTCTATGCCTGGAAGGCATCGACGCGATCAAGATCTGCCGGACGATGATGGGAGCGACTTTTGGCGCCGACGCGGCACCGGGCACGATTCGCGGCGACTTCGGCGTCAGCCGCTCGTTCAACCTCATTCATGGCTCAGATAGCCCCGAAGCCGCCAAGAAGGAGCTCGGGCTGTTCTTCTCGGCCGCAGAGCTCCTGGAATACGACTACAGCGGCTTCCGCTGGATCTACGATCCGAAAGACGAGCTCGGGAAGGCCTAACCGAAACCTGGGTTGCGGTATTCTCTGCGCGCCATGATCAAGCACCGATCTCCAAGCGCGCGACGCGCGACCCTCACCTCTCCAGTCGACCACACATGCGCCCAGCGGTGCGTGCGTCGGACCTCTGGATTCGCCCTCCTTTTCAGCATCGCAGCTTGGTCGACAAGCTGCGCTGGGCTTGTGCCAATGCACGCGCTCGCCTTGCCTGATGCGGATCGCTTCGAACCACAGGATCCGGCGATGGTCGCTTCCCAGGAAGACCCGGCCCGCTATCCGGACGAAGATGCCGAGAGCAAATGGGAAGGCGGATTCGTCGGCATGCTTGGCTGGCGCGAACTGAAGGGCAACGCGTTCGAAGCCGCCAACCTGGAAGATCACGGATTCATTGGCGCAGAGTTCGACTTCAAGCCAATCGACAGCATCCTAGGTTTCGAAGTCGGAATCTTTAGCAGTGGTGCTAGGGACAACGACACCGGCAACACGAACGTTGATCTCTCCGCGACGACCTTCGAGCTGGGAGTTGGACCACGCCTGACGTTCGAAGCGGGCGCGTTCCATCCCTATGTGGGAAGCGGAATCTCGCTTTTGGTTGTCAGCCAAGAACGCCTCATCGGCACTCGGATCATCGATGAGGAAGAAGAAGCAACGGTCGCTGGCTACGTGCACGGCGGGTTCTACTTTGAGATCCAACAACACCTGCGCCTAGGTGCGGATGTGCGCTACGTCTACGGCGCGGACTACACCCTCTTTGGCAACGAAGTCGGCAGCGACTTGTTTCAACTAGGCATCTTCTTCGGCGGCAGCTTCTGACAGCTTCGAAATTGCGCGGTCTCACCGCGGCGGAGCTGGCGCCGATCTTGGTCGCGCTGAACGACCAGCTGCTAGGTCGCACGATTCGCGACGTGGCGAAGGTTGGACCGGACGAAGATCTTCTGCTCTTCGTGAATCCTCTACCAGCCGAAGACGCCCGCCCAGGCTACTGCGCGCTGCAGGTCGCGTTCGGTGCGGCGCGCGCACGCATCGCCCTGACCGAGCGTCGCTTCCGCCGGCCGGAGTTTCATCCGTCACCGCAAGTCGACGCATTGAACGCGACCCTTGCGGATGCGGAAATCACGGGGGTGGTCGGCTTCCCCGGAGACCGACGCGCACGGTTGGAATTACTCAGCGCGCAGGACGCGACACCCCCAGCAGCCCGGCTGGCGCTAGAGGTCGAGCTGTTCGGTCCTGGCCTATGGACTCTTCGTCGCTTGGATCCAAGCGACGACAAGCACGCCGTTCTTGAGCTCTCGCGCCCTGTGCGCACGAAGAGCCGCGTGCTGCAACGTGGCGGCGCCTGGTCGCCCCCACCTGAGTCTGTCAGAGCTGTGGACTCCGACAGCTCGGCGGACACCTCCACTGCGGAGTCGCGGCTGAAGCTACTGCAAGCAGCCGATGCTCGCTACTCGGCGCGCGACCTTGCCCACGAGTCAGAGAGTCGCATCGCCAAACTTCGCGCTGCGCTTCATCGCGCGTCGCGTCAAGCCGAGGGTCAGCTCACCGGACTGCTCAAGCAAGAGAACGAACGGCAGCGCGCCGGCGAGATCCGCGGCGATGCAGATCTGCTGTTGGCCTACGCCCATACTGCGAAACCCGGCGACCAAACTCTCGAAGTCCCTGACTTCGCCGCCGACGACGATTCAACCCGGACGATCGCCATCCCACCCGGACGTTCAGCGACCACGCAGGCGAAAGCGCTCTACGAACGTGCACGCAAATTGGAAGACGGCGCAGAGGTCGCAGCAAAACGGCGAGAACTCTTGGCGGCGCGCCTGACGCAAATCACATCGCTTCGCGAGCGACTCGAGGTGCTGGCGACTGCGGATCCCCAACCCGCGCCGCGCCCAACTCAGCGCAAACGCAAAGACGCCGAGCTGCCGCCGCTGGATCAGTTGGAGCAAGAGCTGCGTGAACAAGGGTTCATCACCAAACGGCAGAGCGACGCAAGAGGCGGACAAGCGCGAAGCGGTGGCGCATCGAAGTCCAAGACTCCGAAGGCGGGAACCAAGCGCGGACGTGAAGCTGGGTTCCGCCGCTTCACGTCCGCCGAGGGCTACCCGATCTTTTGTGGCCGCACCAATCAGGAGAACGACCGACTGTCCGTGCGCGTGGCCAAGGGCAACGACCTTTGGTTCCACGTGGGCGAACAGCGCGCGGGAAGCCACGTCGTGGTTCGGGTGCCGAAAGGCAAGACCGCGAGCCTGGAGACACAATTAGACGCAGGCACGATCGCCGTGCACTTCAGTAAAGCGCGCGGTCTGCCGCGGGCTGAGGTCATCTACTGCTTCGCGAAGCACGTCCGCAAGCCCAAGAAGTCCCCGCCGGGCTCGGTGGTTCCCGGCCAAACGAAGACTCTCGTGGTTCGCCTGGATGAAGCACGGCTCAAACGCCTGCTCGACCAGCTCGGCGACGACGCTTCAGCACGTGGCAAATCATGACTCCCGCAGCAACCAACACTCCAACCACACAACTTCACTGCCGCCACTTCGGTACGTGCGGTGGATGCGAAGCTCTGGACACCCCGATCGAGACGCAAATTCGGCGCAAGCGAGCGAGCATCGAAACCATGCTCGCCCCTTTCACGAGGGGCGTACGCATGCGCTATACGTTGCCACCCCGTGAGCCGCAGCACGATCGCAACCGCTTGCTTTGGCCCACGACTCCTGACCAATCAGGGGAACTGACCGCAGGCCTGTTCGCGCGCGGAAGTCACGACCTCGTGACGATCGAAGAGTGTGCGATCCAAGATCCGATCATCACTTCGTTGGGGATCGAAGCGCGGCGCGTTCTGCGAGACCTGGGGGTTCGCCCCTACGACGAGGGGCAGCTCGCGGCCGCGACTGAGTCGGGCGATTGTTTGATGCGGGCCATCCGCGTGCGTGTTTGTGCATCCACGCGGGAAGTCAGCTTAGGACTCTTCACGACAACGGGCACACTGCCGAGACAAACCGAGTTCGTCGGCGCCATGCGCAGCCATGCAGCCACCATCCGCTCCCACCGGGGACGCGCAGTGCGACTCGTCGGCATTCTGCGCGAAGTCGAGGACACGCCCGGGAACACGATGTTCTCACGCACTCCGCCCACGGTGCTGTTTGGTCGAGACCACCAGTTCGACCGAGTGGCAGGTCGCAACGTTCGCGTTTCATGGTCGAGCTTCCTGCAAACGCATCGACATGCTGAGCAGGTGCTGTTCACCCCCGCGTTGCGCATGCTCGGCCCCATCGATGGTCAGAAGATCGTCGACGGCTTCGCCGGGATTGGCGCCTTCGGTCTGCGGCTCGCCACGGCGGGAGCCGCGGAAGTCACGATGGTTGAAGAACACGAGTCGGCGGTGCGTGATGCGGCATGGAATGCACGCCATGCGCTCTCCGCGGAAATCCTCGACCAGTCCGAGGTCAAGCTCATCCGCGCACCCTTCGCACAAGCCGAGTTGCCAAGACGGCCTGACGCGCTACTGGTAGACCCACCGCGCCGTGGGCTCGAGTCGGAAGGTGTTGAAGCCGTGCTACGGTGCCAGCCTCGACGACTGTTGATCGTGTCGTGCGCACCCGAAGCGTTGGCGCGAGATCTCGCACTTCTGCACAGCTCCGGCTATCGGGTGGTGAAGCTCCGACTCGTCGATCTGTTCCCTCATACCTCGCGTGCGGAAGTCCTCACGCTCCTGCACCCTCCCAAGCGCAAACGGTGAACCATGGCTAAGCAACCGACCGATCTCTTCACCCGTGCAGTGCGACGTCTAGCCCACGCGGCGGAGCATTCAGCCATTCATCCCGAGGCATTGCGGCGGCTCCAGCAGCCCAAGGAGTGGACGAGCGTCACGATTCCGCTGCGCCGCGACGACGGCTCCATGGAATTCCTGCCCGGCTACCGGGTTCGCTACGACGATTCGCGCGGCCCGACCAAAGGGGGTGTGCGGTTCCATCCCGACGTCGACCTAGGCGAAGTTCAAGCGTTGGCGCTGTGGATGACGCTGAAGTGCGCCGTGGTGGACATTCCCTTCGGCGGTGGCAAGGGCGGAGTGCGGGTCGATCCCCGCGGGTTGTCGACCGGCGAACTAGAGCGCTTGAGCCGCGGCTTCGTGGATGCGCTGGCGCACACGCTCGGTCCCGACCGCGACGTTCCGGCACCGGACGTCTACACCACGCCTCGCATCATGGCTTGGATGGCTGATGAGTACGAACGCATCGTCCGCCACAAGGCTCCTGGAGTGATTACCGGCAAGCCGATCGGCGCTGGTGGGAGCGCCGGCCGCGGCGACGCGACGGGACGCGGCGGCTACTACTGCATCAAGGAGCTAGAACGCATCCGTAGCTGGCAACCCAAGGACGTCACGGTTGCCGTGCAGGGCTTCGGCAACGCCGGCCAACACGCCGCGTCTCTGTTGGCCAACGACGGCTACCGGGTCGTCGCGGTCAGCGACTCCAAAGGTGCCATCCACCGCAAAGAGGGGTTGCACGTGGACAGCGTGATTCGCCACAAGCAGGAGCACCGGGAACTCGCAGCGATGCGGGCTGACGATGCCGGTGCTGGCGCGATGAAGCGAGAAGATGCGGCAATCCTCAGCAACGAAGAACTGCTTGAGCTCGATGTGGACGTTCTGGTTCCAGCAGCGTTGGAGGACCAGATCACCGAAGACAACGCGCGCAACATCAAAGCCCGCGTCGTGCTCGAACTGGCCAACGGCCCCATCACCCTCGAAGCGGACGAGATCCTCCACGAGAACGAATCCCTGGTGATCCCCGACGTGCTGGCCAACGCGGGCGGTGTCACCGTCAGCTACTACGAGTGGCTGCAGAATCGCTCTGGAGACGTGTGGTCCGCAGAGACCGTTCGCGAGCGATTGCAGAAAACGATGTCAACACAGTTCGACATCGTCTTTCGTCGGATGCAAGACAGTGGCATCACGATGCGGATGGCGGCGTACGCAGTGGCGCTGGACCGGCTCGGTGAGTCGATTTCCGCGAAGGGCACCTGCGATGACTACTCGGCTAAAGCCGGCGCCATGTCTTCATGACAAAGTCCGCGACTCTCAAAGCCCCATTGGACTCGCCGCCGACCGGTTGCCTCCTTTCGGTGATCGTACCCTGCCGCAACGACGCAGCTGCGTTGGATGCATTGTTGCGGGAGCTCACCGCGCGTACGACCGCCGGTGATCGACCGCCCGACGAGATCATCGTCGTGGATGGCGGGAGCAACGATGCAACGATTGCGGTCGCGACCACCGCGGGCGTGCGATGCATCAAGGCGCCTGCGGGACGCGGCCGCCAGCTTCGTGCAGGCGCGGTGTCCGCACGTGGCAACGTGCTGATGTTCCTGCACGCAGACTGCCTCCCGCCAAGGGGCTTCGTCAACGCCGCCTGCAGAACCCTCGCGGATCCGGATGTCGCCGCCGGCGCATTTACGCTGCACATCGACGGCGATGGCGAAGGGCTGCGGCGCATCGAGCGAGGGGTTGCCCGGCGCAGCGAGGAGAAGCAAATGCCATACGGCGACCAAGGACTCTTCCTTCGCAAGCAGACCTACGTCGCTGCCGGTGGCTATCCGGACCTCCCTGCGATGGAGGACTACGCGTTCGTCCGGACCCTGCGTCGGCACGGGCGGATTGTCACCCTCCGCGACACCATCCGCAGCTCGGATCGAGCCTGGCGGAAGCGCGGCGTTGTCTGGAACACCGTCCTGAACCAACTGTGCATCGCGTCCTACCGGGTCGGGGTCTCCCCGCACCTGATCGCCCGATGGCGCGGGATACACAGCCGCGAACCGAGTCACGCCCAGCGCAACTAATTGGCTTAGGACGGGAATTACGGCTCGCTCGCCGAAGGGGTCACAGACCGACACGGCGGGTTCTCCCCCGATCAGCTCAGCGACGGCCGCCGACAAGCTCTTTCGCCCCAGCGCCTTGCGCACGAACTTGAGGACTCGGCAACGAGCGCAACGGACGTCTGATCCACCCCACTAGGAAGGATTTCCCGACACTGTCCCTCTTGGCCGGGGTCTCTTATCCTCCCGAGGCCCTGCACCTTTTGGCTGCCTCATTCATGTCACCCAGACTCGCGATTCCGCTGCTGACTTTCGTCGGCCTTTCCGCCACGGCTTGCTCCTGGTTCGGTCCCTCTGCCGAAGATCAGGAACGGCTCGCCGCATACCAGTCTCGCGCCGGCCTATTCTTCGAAGGCGGTCACTTCGGTCAAGCAGACGAGATGATCCGTCAAGGACTGCAGCTCAGTCCGGGGGACTACAAGCTGCGATCCATTGAAGGCGCCATCACGCTTCGACGCGCGAGGGCTACCGACAACCTCAAGATGCTGGAGGAAGCC
>CBESZZ010000173.1:0-7622 GCA_965534055.1 uncultured bacterium
TCTCCTCGACGCAGGGCTCGCACCCGCTACCACAGCAGACCCGCCACTGGTCACGCAGGTCCAGGGCGCAACGCGCCACGACCCGCGCATAGGTCGGATCACTCCCCGCCGAAAGCAGCAGCTCGGCGGCTTCGGCTTCAAGCGTTGCGGGGTCCGGCGGCGAGGTCATGAGGGTCTTGGAGGCGGTTTTGGGGTGTATGTCGCGCGTCAAGTGGCGCAACATCCTAACCATGGCGCACGCAATTCTATCCGTTCCACGCCCGGCGACCCTGTTCGCCATGCTTCTCAGTTCAACCGCGTGCGTCGTCGCCCAACACGCACAGCCAAAACCGGCGCAACCCGGGCTGACCGCAGCGCAGGTTTTCGAGCTTCAATCCATCCGCGGCGCGGCCGTTGGCGCTGACGCCGATGGTCGGTTCGCCATGTTCACGCGCAGCGTGCCGCGGCCGATTGCCGATGGGCCTGGCGGGGCGCGAACCCAGCTGCTCGCGTTCCCTGATCTGGATGCTGCGATCGCTGGCGACGTCGAGCCGGTTTCTTTGCACGGTGAAGATGAGTCGGTGCGGACGCCGCGGATTCGACCTGGAACGCGGGACGTCTCGTTCCTCTGGAAGAACCCGGATCAGGATGGCACGCGGCTTTGGACGATGCCGATTTCTGGAGGGAAGCGGGGAGCGATCACGGATGAGTTCTTGCCGAGCGAGATCCAAACGTATCGGTGGCGGCCTGACGGCCAGGCCTTCGCCTTCACCGCACTCGCGGATGAAAGTCCCATGCGCGCTGCGTCGCGGGAAGCGGGGTTCAACGTCATCGTCAAAGACGAGGACTTCCGGCACGTGGAGCTGTGGATCTACGAGCTGGATGCGGACAACTCGGGCGCAGGGAAGCTTCGCCAGTTGACCAAAGACTGCACCGTGTTCGACTTCCGATGGTCGCCGAACGGGACGCACCTCGTGCTTGGGATTGCGCCCCGCAATGTCGTTGACGACAGCTACATGGAGACGAAGCTGTTCACGTGCGAAGCAGCGACCGGCGAGCTGACGCCGCTCGCGAACAACCCAGGGAAGCTTGGCGACGCCACATGGTCGCCGGACAGCAAGTCGGTGGTTTGGATTGGTGCCGAAGATCGTCGGGATCCGCACGCGGGGATGTTGTTCTTTTCCAAGGCCGGGGATGCAGCCAACTCGCGTCCACTGACACCCGGTTTGGAAGGCAGCGTGGACCACGTAGTCTGGGTCGGTGGCGAGATGACGGCCTCCAATCGGACCCTGCTGCTGTGCGCAGTCAGCCGCGGGGTGCGCTCCGAACTGGCGTTGGTCGACCCAACCACCGGAGAGTTCAATGCCTCGTTGCTGCGAGATCGCGTCGCCGTCTCGGCGATGATTCCGTTTGGCACAGACGAAGTGTTGCTCGTCGCATCCACGCCTGACCATCCCGCTGAGCTGTGGCACGGTGCGACGACGATCGCCGAGGGCGGTGGCAAGTTCCTCTTCCTGAAGCGACTCACGAACTCGAACCCTTGGTTGAAGGACGTCGGCATCGCCAAGCAAGAAGTCGTCCGATTCGACGCCCGTGACGGACTCAGCATCGAAGGGCTCTACATCCACCCACTGCAGCGCAGCGAGACGCCGGCACCTATGGTGCCAGCGCCTTTGGTAATCGTGGCGCACGGCGGCCCCGAAGCGCACTTCGACGACGGCTGGCTGACCAGCTACAGCCAATGGGGTCAGGTGCTTGCAGCGAAGGGCTACGGCGTGTGGTTCCCCAACTACCGATCCAGCACCGGCTACGGCGTCGAGTTCGTCAAGAAGGACCACGGCGATCCGATGGGTCGCGAGTTCGAAGACCACCTCGATGCGATCGCGCACTTCAACAAGCTCGGCTGGATCGATCCGGCGCGCGTCGGGATCGGTGGTGGTTCCTACGGCGGCTACACCGCAGCGTGGGCGGCGACGAAGCACACCGAGGCGTTCGCGGCTGCCGTCAGCTTCGTGCCTTTCGTCGACATGCGCACGAAGTGGCTCACGTCGGACATCTCGCAGGAGTTCTTCGCGGTGCACTACGAAGAGAAGTGGTGGTGGGAACAGGCGGACCTGCTCAACGATCGCAGCCCGCTGACCTGGGCGCGCGATTGCCGTACGCCAATGCTCTTGCTCGGCGGCACGTCCGATCCGCGCGTGCATCCAAGCCAGCCGCACATGCTGTGGCGTGCAGTCAAGCAGGCGACCACGACCCCGTGCCGCTACGTGCAGTATCCCGGCGAAGGCCACGGCAACCGCCGCAACGTCTCGCGCGTCGACTACCTGTTGCGCACCATCCGCTGGTTTGACCACTACCTGGCGCCAGGGGAGAACGCGCGAAGTCGCGCCCTGCCGCCCGTCGACCTAGATGTCACAGGAGTCCGGTGACCGAAGAAGAGAACATCGAAGCCGACCCCGCGTTTCGCTGGCGCGGCAAATCCACGAGTCGGCTGGAGTCACTAGCAGACGGCGTATTCGCGCTGGCGCTCGCGCTGCTTGCGATCGGGGAGGTCCCGCGGACCGGGGCGGATCTCGACACGTTCGCCGAGAATATTCCAGCACTTGCCGCTTCGTTCCTGTTCTTGACCTGGTGCTGGTGGCTGCACTGCAAGTTCTTCAGACGCTTCGGAATGCAGGACGTGTCAACGGTCGCGGCAAACGCACTGCTGTTGTTCACCGTGTTGTTTTTCGTCTACCCGTTGGGATTCTTAACGCGCGCGTTGATCACGCAGCCGTTATTTGGGCCCGGGTTCAACGTGCTCCAGCTGCCCGACGGGACGCTGCAACGTCTCGCGCAATCGCACCACATGACCCTCTATGCAGTCGCGTTCACCACGATCTTCGCGAGCTTCACGCTCCTGCACATCTTGGCGTGGCGAAGGCGAGAGGCGCTGGAACTCGACTCGCTCGAACGCGCGATCTTGCGCAATGATCTAGCGACGTACGGCTGCACGGTCGCGATTGGCGCTGCAGCGGTCATTCTCCCGCTCGTCGGTGTCGTCGCACTGGGCGGCATGTCGTTTTTCTTGATGGGGCCGGTGTGGGGCTATTTCGGCTTCAGGCAAGGCCGGCTGATCAACGCGCACGCCAAAGCCGGAACCTCGTAGGCCCATCGCGAGGTCAGCCAATCCATGGCAATCCCGAGCACCCGAGCGGAGCTGGTCGACGCGATGGCGAGCAACTTCGCGAAGCTCCGCGTCGAACTCGATCACGGCGGCCCACGGCTAGGTAGTCTGCACTGCGTCGACACGTGGAGCGTCAAGGACCTGCTCGTCGTGCGCGCCTGGTGGAGTGAAGCAGTCGTCGACTGGATCGCAGCCGGTCAGCGCGGCGAGACTTCCGAAACCCCGGCACCAAACTATCGCTGGCGCGACACTCCGCGCCTCAATGCCGACATCGTTCAACGCGCGGCGCGAACGTCCTACAAGCGAACCCGCGAGCGGCTAGAGCAAGCGTTCGATGCAGCCATCGCGACAACCAACGCCCTTGATGACCGAGAGCTGCTGAAGCCCGAAATGTTCACGTGGGCGGGGAAGTATCCCATCGCCCGCTGGCTCTCCATGAACACCGCGCGCCAGTACGCCACCGCACGCACGCTGATCCGCAAGGCGGTTGCTGCGAAGAAGTAGCGCTAATACCGCCCTACTAGTTCGAACGCGGCGCTTCCCGCAGCAGGAAGTAGAGCATGTTGTCGGTGAACAGCGGGTTCGACGTCAGACCCACGTGATCGTCCGGCAAGAACGTCACCGACTCCCATTCCACCGGGCTATCAAGCCAAACATCTTTGGACGGGAGGCCATGGCCGAGGTCGGCGACCGCGCTGAAGCGAGGCACCGTGCCGTCGCCCCACTCGAACAGGGAGTCATCTGAGAACGTCGGCACCAGCTTGCCGTCACGTCTTTCGAGTTTGGTCGCAGCGATGGTGCTTTGGATGCCCGAAGCAAAGAGCCGCATCTGCACGGGCCCTGGTTCCGCGCGCTGGTCCAATGAGCGGTGGAAGGCTTTGGCGCGACTTAGTGAGGATCCAACAGTCGACCTGGCGCGCGCTCGACGGCTCTCCGGATCCGTCAACTCCGGCCACAGCCACGTGAGGTACTTGTCGCTATCAGGGTTCAACATGCCCCAGCCGTTTTGATCCCAGACCTCGACATCGAAGAGGTCCACGTCAGTCGGCTCGCCTTTGGAGTCGCGAATCACCTGGTTCTGCGTGCGTGGCAGAAGCTGATAGATCGACGGCATCGTGCCCAGCACTGCGGAGTGGTAGTGCGGCAGGAACGGCCCAGGATCGAATCCCCGCGTGAGCTGCTGCAGCGAGTCCATGGCGCCGAGGTTGGGCGTGCCCACTAGCAACAACCGACCAATCTGTTTCGAACCGGCCCAGGTCACCACCGGGTCCGACCCATCCTTTGGCAAATCCTGCGTGCCGTAGCGCGCGTAGTAGCGGGACACCAATCCACCCATGGAGTGCGCGACGACGTCGAACTTCCAGTCGGTCGCGAACCACGCTTCGATCTCATCCGCTTCTTCCAGGGCAGCGGCTGATCCTTCCGCCCGCAACTCCGTGCAGCGCCGGGCCGAACTCTCGTTCACCTCCACGCGAGTTTTCTCGAGGTAGCGACCCAAGGCAATCGCGTTCTCCACGTTGTCGCGTCGCCAGTCGTAGAAGAACGTGAAGCAGCTAAAGTGGCCCTCAGAGTATTGCGGCAGCACCGGGTCCACCCCGACCTTGTCAAGATAGCCGCCAACTCCCAAAGCTCGCAGGATGCCGGCGTAGACCTCGACGGTAAACACGTTGAAGAACAATCCAACTTCGAGCGCGCCCAATGGACCCGCGGCGACCACTTCTGCGGTCTCGGGGTTGTAGTCCATCGCGTCGTTGGACGGCGGAACCGCGAGCAGGCGCACTCCCTCGGGAGTCTCGGGATCAATTGCCTCGTCTGTAAAGGCACCCCAAACGATTTTGCCCGTGGCGCTCTCGACCAAGCGCGCACCGAGGATGCCATGAATCACGACCACGGGATTGCGGGCCTCGCGCTTGGCGGCGTCTGCGTAGATCTCGCGCACGTGCGGGACTGCGCTTCGTGGGCCACCGCTACAGGCGCTGAGCAAGGCCACCCCCAGGATCGTCGAGGCAGCAGAGAGACTCGAACGCGAGAGTGCAGCGGTAATCATGGTGGCTATGGTCCCTTGTCTTTGCGCAGGACGCCAATGAAGTTCAAGAACTCCGCCTGCGCCGCGGTCGCCGCATCGCCTTTCAGCCACGAAGGAGGCTTTCGCGAGAACTCGGCTTTGGCGTGGTCCAAGACAACCTTCTCCAGGCCCCTCTTTGAACCAGCGGCACCGTCGATCAAGTACTCGCGAAGCAACGCCGACTCACTGGACAGATCCGCGCGAAGTGGTGACGTCGCCGGAGTGAGATGTTCGATCCAGACGAGCCGTTCGATGGCTCGAATGGACTGAGTCAAAACGCCCTGTTCCAGCCTCTGGGTGCTCTGAATGATCCGTTCATTGATCTGCAATTGCATCTTCCGCAGGTCTTCTTCCCAACCTGCGCGATCTGAAGTCACACCTTCGAGAATTTCGCGCTCCGCGCGGCCTCCGATTCCTGCAAGCCGCTCAGCCGCGACTTCGGCCAGCAGCTCATCCGACCCAAGAAGTGCGCTCCAAAGCTCCCAGTACGCTCGCGGATGGTTGGAATGGCTTGCCGTAAGAAAAGCCAACCGACGCAATCCTGGGTCCAACTTGGGATCTTGTGCCCGACGCAACAACGGCAACAGCGGGATCAAATGGGGTGGCATGCCCGCTAGCACGTTGTGCGCGGTCTTGCGCAGTGTGGGCCGCTCGTCGCCCGCTAGCTGCACAATGCGGCCGATGATGTAGGGGGTGGCCCGGCCGATGTTCGCGGAAGCGTGCAGCGCGCGAGTCGTGCGGTGCAAATAGGACGCACCTGGTTTGGCCTGCAGTTGATCGACAGGCATTTCGATCCACGCACCGCGCGCCTGCAGCCACGGCTCCAAGACCTGCGCTGGATCCAGTGGTGGCTCCAACGCGCTCGCGTCAGCCGGCTCGACGCCTTCTTCCTCGTAGCGTTTCGCTAGCGTGGCCGCCAACCCAACGCGAGCAGCGGGGAAGCGCTTCAACCACCCTAGAAACAACGCTTGGTTCACGCCGACGACACTGAGCGCCGTGTCCTTGTTGTGGCTATCGAACGAACCCAGGTTCCACGCCGCGAGCGCCATCCAACGAGGGTCCTTGTTGGCGACGAGTGCAGACCCCACGCCTTGCGACCAACTCGTCCAGGTTGCGAGTTCCGCCAGGAAGTCGAAATCCTTAGCTGCCGCGAGCAGACTTACCCAGCGGGCGAAACGCTGGGTGTCGGCGCGGTGCGCCTCCAGGTCCTGCTGCAGGTAGACCCACTTCGCATCCAGATCACGTGCGTTCCAGTCGCCCGGAATCGCTGCCGGGGGCGCATTCGGCTGCTGTGGCGCCGGAACGTTTGGAAGCTCTTGGGCGAGCAGCGGTGAGTTGAGCGGCGCAACGCATGCGGCCAGCGCGAACGCCGCGCCTGCAATCGTGAGATGGGACATCAGCGCGACTGCCTGTGAGTCATTGGCACTTCAGCAATTGACCGTTCCGCGATCGCCCCTTCCGCAACGGGCGTCAAATGCTCGCCAAGGCTGGTCAAACTCTCGATCACAGCTCCTCGACCATCGTGTCGAAACACCACCGCAAGGCGCGGGATCTCCTCCACAAACACGATGGCTTCAAACCGCCCTTCGTGACCCATGGGAAAGTCACACCGCAACTCAATGGGTAGAAGCGCAGGATGGGTCGCATCCCATTCGATCGTTCCATCCGCGAGGATCCGGCGCTCAGGAATGTGACCGCGTCGTGCGACCTCGATGGTTCCGGGTTCCCAATCGAGGCTCCTTGTTCCCTGCAGTCGACGCAGTGCGCATCGCAGATTCGAGCCGGAACAAAGGCGTTCCATCTCTTCAGCTGTGCGCAGGTTTGAACCCGCGACCCCGGCAAGGCCTGGAAACGCGACAACACCGGCACCCATCGCAGACAGCGTCACGGAGAGTTGCGCGCGCGCGTCGTCTTGCGCAGCCACCACAGCATCCACTACCGCAACACCGCGAGCGCCCGGCGCATCTTCAAGGTAGAGCGCCCGTTCACTCGCGAGCACGTCTCCAACACGCAGGCTGACCGCTGCTCCATCTTGCGCAGTTGCGTCTTGCGGAGCTTCGGTGCGCGCTGCGATCCAAAGAACGCAGGCCGCAGCGGCGACGACGAGAGATCCGGTGATTGCTGTTTGTTGCATTGGTGGCCTTGGACGGAGAATAGCGCGAGCGATGGTTTGCGCCCGCGTGGGATCGGCACGGAAGCGAGGCGGAACGGCGCGCTCCGTGAGAGACTCCGTGATTTTTGCGATCCACCCTGCGTCCGAGCTCATCGAGAACTTTGACTGCCTCTCTCCTCGGTTTGAGCGCCATCCGGGACGGTGAAGCTGCCGCTGGACTGGACGAGCTGATCCAAGTGCACGAGGATGGTGAGTGCTCCCGCTCACTCAACTTTGAGGAGACGTCTAGATGAACCGCA
>CBESZZ010000174.1:0-7602 GCA_965534055.1 uncultured bacterium
TCTCGGGCGCGACTCGGGGACACTTCGTGGAGAACTCGGGGAGAGCGTTCCCCGACCCGCGGGCCCCATGCTTCCACGCGGTACCCCATGGACAGCAGCATGTTCGAACTCTCAGCGCGCAAAAGGGGACGCTGCGATCGTCGACACTTGGAGCAATGCATGGCTCGCTGCGTCGAATCTGGGAAGATCGGGACGGACGCGCGACTCCCCAATTGCGCGACAGAACCACTCACTCAAGCGACCGATGAGAAACTTTGTCTTCGTTCTGATCGCGGTCCTCGTGGCGGCCGCACTCGTCGTGGTGATCGTCTCGGCCGATCCGACCCGGCCCGCCGAACTGGATTCGACGACGAAGCGGTCGGGCGGCGACGGCGTATCATTGGGTTGCGGTCGAAGTCCCTCGTGTACGTATCGCTTCGGGCCGCGAACTTGCGCTACGCTCCAGTGACTCCTGATTAGCGCTGGAAGATCGGCAGATACTGCTTGGGTATCTGGAGCAAAATCACCGCCACGGCGGTGGAGAATGCATCACCCGGTCCCACTCGGTTGCGCCACCGCCCATCGCTGCTCTGCATGTCGATTAGGTCGCGGCTGAGGCGGTCGTAGTAGCGCTCAAAGCGAGATCCGCCCGCCTGGAAGAACGCCTGCGCTGCATAGTAATTGCCGTACCAGAAGAAGTAGTGGTCGCCATACCACTCCCGAACTTGTGGGTATTCGTCAGACAAAAACGACAGCACGGGATCCGCGAGCCCGTCTTCATGCACACCGGCGGAGTAGAGCGCGGTTAGGCCGGCGGCGTTGATCGCGTACTCGCGGTTCTTCTCGTAGGCGCCGCGTCCGTAGATCTTGTAGTAGAAGAGGCCTTGGTCGCGGCCACGCTTCGTGCGGCTGGCCAGCACATAGTCTGTAGCGCGATCAATCGTGTCACGTGGAACAGGGATGCCGATGTTGCGTGCGGCGCGTAGTGCCTGCAGTTGGCAGACCGTGACGGAGAGGTCGGCTGCGGGGGTGAAGGCGTTGTAGCGCCAGGCTCCAACGTCGTTCTGACAGTCGACGACTATTTGCACCGCGCGCTCCAAGGTGGAGCGGGTGCGTTCGCCGCCAACCATGCCGTGGACCTGCGCGAGGAACAGCACAGCGAACGCGTGGCTGTACATTCGCGTGCCGCTGTCGCTGACGACGCCGTTCTCCTGCACGCAGCCTGAAACGTAGTCCACGGTCCGCTGCACGATCTTGCCGTACTTCCCGCGGCCAGGCAGGTGCCCGCCGGCGAGGTAAGCCAGCCCCACCAAACTGGTCACGCCAAGGTGCCCTTGGCCGGTGGATTCCTGCTCGCGCACCGACAGGGCGTTGGGAAGAAGCAGGTAGTCGCTCATCCGCTTATGACCGACGTGGGCGGTCCATGCACCACGACGGGTTTGCAGCGTGGCAAGCCAGGCCAGACCGGCATCCGCGCTGCGCTGCAGCGTGCGCAGGCGAACCACAGTGAGGCCCGAAGACCCGGGTTCCTTGACAGTCTTCGTCGCGGCTTCGTCGCTCACTTTCTGTGAGTTGCCGTTCGCTGACTGCTGCTCGGTCTGAGCGTGCAGCGAAGCAGGTGACGCGACAAACAAAGCGGCCGCGATGATCGTCGTCGTCACGAGCCGGCTGGCACCGTGTGCCAAGGTCCGTGTCGTCCATCTGAGCCGAAGCGTCATTCGAACATGCTACGGAATCCGGCGGGCTGGCTCTACGCCGGGCGCAGAACCGATGACTTCAACCTCGTTAGGCGAACAGCGTAGAAGTGCCTGGCGTCTTCGCCACGACCACCCGTTTGCCCGTCGCCACGGCCTTGTCGATTGCGAACATCACCTGGTGAATGTGCGCACAGCTCGATAGGTCGTTGTGGGGACGCTTTCCGCGCCGAATGCAGTCCACGAAGTACGCCAGTTGGCCGTGGTAGGGGTGGTCGCCCACGTCGCCAGAGTCCGGCAGAGCGGTGGGGATCGTCGCCCAGTCATCTTTTCCCAGCCCTGGCCATTCGAGAGACGCCACGCGAGCACCGTTTACCGTGCCCTTGTCACCCTGGAGGATCACCGGGAAGTCGTAAGGCTGCCGGCATTCCACGCTGGTTGCGCACTTGCCGATCGCACCGCTCTCAAACTCCAGAAGAGCGACGACGTTGGGGTCGTACTCGTAGCGCAGCGGGTTCTTCTTGCTGGTGTTCCCCATGGCGACCACCGACTTCACTTCGCTGCCCATCAACCAGATCAGTCCGTCCAACGCGTGGCAACCTGCAGTGAGGAACGCGCCGCCGCCCATGTCCTTCTTCCTGTTCCACGGGTACTGGGGATACCACGGCCCGATGCCGTGGAAGTACGCCGTCTCACCGTAAAACGGCTGGCCGATGCTGCCCGCCTTAACGAGCGCCTTGATGTTCTCGAAGAGGCCAATCCAACGAAGCTCGAAGCAAACACTTGTGGTGACACCGGCTTTGTCGACGGCCTGCACCATCCGGCTCAGTTCCCGAGGCGTCATCGCCACGGGCTTCTCGATCACGATGTGCTTGCCGGCCTTCGCGGCGGCGATCGTTTCTTCGGGATGGTTGGTGTGCGGCGTGCAGATCACGACGATGTCGACACCGTCGTGTGCCAACAGGTCATCAAGATGGTCGTATGCGGTCGCAGACGTCAGTCCGTGCGCGGCAATCTTTCCTTTTGCACGCGCGATCTTCCGAGACGACACGGCGACGACTTCACAGCCGTCAATTGCCTTGAAGTTGTCGATGTGTGCACCGGCCACCCAGCCGGTGCCGACGATGCCGACCCCGAACTTCTTACTCATGTCCGGCTTGGATTTCTGCTTGCGTCGTTGAGCCATGGTTCTGCTTGTTGAATGGTGGTTGGGATCAGTTGCTCAGGAACGCATCCATGCGCGTTGCGATGTCTTTGAGGCGGGTCTTGTCGCCGCCGCCGACTTCAGCGGTGTACCAATCGTCGTAGCCGACGGCTTGCAGGGCTTTTCGTACAGCCGGCCAGTCGGTGTCGCCTTCCCCAATCTTGACTTGGAAGCCCTTCCACTTGCCTTCGTCGTTGAGCTTCTTACGGCTGTAGTCCTTGACGTCGATCTTGAAGATGCGGGTCCCGAGGCATTCGACCCAGTGCTCGGGCCAACCGTGCACGACGAGGTTGCCCGGATCGAGATACGCGCCAATCCATGGGCTGTTGAACGCGTCGATGTAGCGCGCGCACTCCATGGGGCTCAGCAGGAAGTGGTTCCAAACGTTCTCAAGCGCGAGGGACACTTTGAGTTCTTCCGCCAGCGGCAAGAGCTTCGCAATCGCATCCTGCGATCGCGTCCACGCGTCGCGGTAGGACACCGATTTGCCGACGACGGCTGGCACGATCAGTACTGAAGTTGCACCGACGGCCTTGGCGTCGCGCAGCGCCTGCTCCGCAGCCTTCACGCCTTCCGCACGGACCGCCGCGTCGGGATGAGAGAAGGGCTTGTTCCAATGGACCGAGTCGACCACGCCGTGCACAACCAGACCGGTGTTGCTCGCCGCTTTGCGTACGGCATCGGGGTCCGGCATGCCGCCGGGGCTCGAAAGCTCGACCCCGTCGAATCCCACCTCCTTCAGGAGTGCGAATCGCGCTTCGAGTTTGGTGGCTTTGGGGTCCTTCACCATGCCCAGCTTGACCGCCTTGCGTGGGGGACCGACGTGGCGAGGCCGCGCGGCGCGCGGGGCACTTGCGGTGAGCGGCGCCGCCGCCACGGCGACGGCCGCACTTGCTGTGGTCAAAATACCAGTGTTCAGGAAATCCCGTCGTGAGGGGTCTGACGCGGGTTTGGAGGTTGGATCAGGCATGGGATCGATAGCACGGTGGATGGACGCCTGCCGAGCACGGTGGTCAGCGTGGGCGTCGCGGAGCCTGGCAGGGACGTCGAGCTACGCCCTGCCGCAGACATCTGGTATCACACACGGCATGACGGATCCAAAAGCAAACCAACCGAACCCAGGCACGCCTTCACGCCGTGCCTTCATGCAAACCGCAGCCGGCGTGGCCGCTGCCACAGGTTTGCCGACCCTCGCCAATGCCGCACGTCCGCCCAAGCGCGATGAAGTCCTGAGAGTCGGATTGGTGGGTTGCGGTGGTCGCGGCAACGGCGCCGCCGTGCAAGCGCTGACCGCAGACGCAAACACCGAGATCGTCGCCATGGGTGATGCGTTCGAAGATCGCATTGACCGCGCCATCGCCGGCATGGAAGAGACCGAAGTGATGGATCGCGTGAAGGTCGACCCGGCCAAGCGCTTCATCGGTTTCGATGCCTACAAGAAGGTCATCGACAGCGGTATCGACGTCGTGATCCTCGCCACGTCTCCGCACTTCCGCCCACTGCACATGGAGTACGCGCTGGAGAAGGGCGTGCACATGTTCGTCGAGAAGCCAGTGGCCACCGATGCGCCGGGCTTGCGCCGCGTGATGGAAGTTTGTCGGAAGGCCAAGGCGAAGAATCTCTCCGTCGTCTCCGGCCTTTGCTACCGCTACGAAGACGGACGTCGCGCGTTGATGGAAAAGATCCACGGCGGCGCAATGGGCAACATCGTTTCCATGGAAGCCAACTACGTCACCAACGGCCTGTGGCTGCGTCCGACTACCGACGACATGTCGTCGATGGAGAAGCAGATGCGCAACTGGCTCTACCACACGTGGCTCTCAGGTGACCACATTGCCGAGCAGCACATCCACAGCCTCGACGTCATGGCTTGGGCGATGCAGGACGCGTACCCCGTGAAGTGCTTCGGTATCGGTGGCCGCCAAACCCGTACGGGTGACGAGTACGGCAACGTTTACGACCACTTCACCACAGTCTACACATGGGCCAACGGCGTGCGCGGCTACGCACACTGCCGCCAGCAGGTGGGCTGCTACCGTGAGGTCGAAGACACCATCGTCGGCACTCAAGGCGTCGCCAAGGTGTTCAAGAAGACGATCTTCACGGACCCAACCGAATCGAACACCGCGTGGAAGTTCGAAGGCAAGGCCCGCAACATGTACCAGGCCGAGCACGACGAAATGTTCGCCGCCATCCGCGCGGGCCAACCGCTCCACAACGGCGACTACATGTGCAAGAGCACGCTCATGGCAATTATGGCTCGCATGGCCGCCTATACAGGTGAAGAGATCACGTTCGAACAGGCGTTGAACTCGACCGAAGACCTGTCGCCCACCGCTTACACGATGGACACCGAGCCGCCGACGCGCCCCGTGGCCATGCCTGGCAAGACGAAGTTCGTCTGATAGACGCACCGGTGCCGCGGCACCGGTGCAGCCGAATGCCCCGTCGGCGCAGGCTTCGCGATCTGCGCTGCCAGTCCGACGTGACGCGAGCACGACCCATCAACTGTCGATGACGCGAGAGCCACGACCTCGGCTGAAACTGGCGCCAAACACCCTGCAAAGGGTGTCTGACCTCCTTTGCGTGCTTCTTCTCGCTGGGATGGTTTGGTTGGTGTGGGACGCCTATAGCCAGGTCGGCGAAAAGGTCCCGCTGAAGTTCGATATGCAGGGCAACGCGGTGCGAATCGGATCGCCGCTTTGGCTGTGGCTTGCGCCGGCCCTTTCGATCGTGCTCCTGATCCTGCTTGCGCAAGTCCGACGGGTCCCGCATCGCTTCAACTACTCTGTGGCGATCACCGAGGCGAACGCGGCCAAGCAGTACCAGGTGCAAATCGACATGTTGAACGTGCTCCGCGTTCCGCTGCTTCTGGTCCTTGGCTCGATTGCATGGAGCCAGGCTCGGTACGTGCGCGCTCCCAAAGAGGGTGGCAGCCTCGTTGGGATGTGGATTGCTGTAGGTTTGATGTTCGCAGTCATCGGCTGGGGACTCGTGCGGGCGAGGCAGGCTCGATGACGCTGCGTTAACCCGCAACTGACCGTGCGTTCAGCCACGCTCAATCACTGCTCGCGCAAAGTGATCGTGATCCACACTTCGCCGTCGGGACGCACCGTCACGGTTGCTTCGCCGCGGATGCCTTCGCCTCGGGCCTGAACCGTCAGAGGAGATTCGGCATCGACGTTCTCGATGCGGAATTCATTGCCTTGGTCCGGGAACAAGACAGCACCCATGACGATCCCCGGTTCGACCGTCAGGAGCTTGGACCCACTCTGCGCCACCCAACGCGCACCTGTTGAACTGCGGTTGCAAGTAACGTGGACGCGACTTGGTATGGCGTCTGCAGGCAGTGCGGCGAAGGAGATCGTCCCGCGCACAACTCCCGGTGGTTGCAGTTCGATCCGGAGCTGTCGCTCGGTGTCCTGCGCCTGAATCGTAACCAACCGTTCGCTGCGCCCACTTGCCAGCGGCAATCGGTAGCGACCCGGACGCAATCCCTCGTAGCGGATGTGGCCCAGGCGGACTTCGGTGGGCGTCAACCAGAGCCCTGCAGGGCGCCCCTCGTCGTCCACAAGTTGCATCTGACCGGAACCGGTGTCGACCGGAGTTCCGTCGATCGCATCGACAACGGTCATCGTCAAATTCGCCTGGCCGGAGGGTTGCGGCGTCAGAATCCAAAGCACGTCGCCATCCTCTGCCTGCAAGGTGCGCGCGTCGGGAGCAGGCATCCAAGCTTCCACCGGTTGCGGAGGATTGATCCAGAGCTCAAGGGGATCCGCGGAGGCGCGTGTGATCGTGAATCTGCCATCGTTGTCGGTCAGTCCATCATGCTTGCCAACAAACGTGCCATTGACGAACACCTGCGCATTCTCGACCGGAGTTCCGTGTGGGTCGGTAACCCGACCGCGCAGCTTGGTGGCGCGGTGCAATTCGAAGGTGAACTCGGCATTTCCGGATGCAGGCGCATCCATCGATTCGTTAAAGCGTCGGTGCCCGTCTGCTTCAACGATGAAGTGAATTGTGTTCGATGCGACGGGCACCGACGGAAACACGCAGACTCCAGCGGCATCGGTGATGGCCGCGCTCGACGCGCAACGGACGACAGCGCGCGGGATCGCGTCGCCAAAGGCATCAACTACGCGGGTCGTTACCCGGATTGGCGCATCGGTTTGCAGTGTCGCAATGCAGGGCTGTTCGCTCCCGGAGACGACCACTCTCTGTTGCCATCTTCGATAACCCGCCGCTCTGACTACCAGGGTGTAGTTGGCGAACTTCGCTTGCCCAGCCTGCAAGTCCCCTTTGGCTGGCGACAGCGGCAGGTTGACTAAACGCGCAATCCCGTCGACTAGGGTCGTTGCCTCGAAAATTCGCAGGACCTCTGGACGGTTGCCGAGCGCCACGCGGTGCAACGTGTCCCGACCGAGCGGACGCCAACAAGGCTCCAGCCGGGCGTGTGCACCTGCAATCGGTTGGCCTGTGCGATCTTCGACACGCACAGAACACTCGACGACCGGTTGCAGTGCGATCACGACTTCGACTTCACTGCGATGGTCCGTTGCATCGATCTTGCGGTAGCCGATTCCGCGCGGCGCCACAGCGATCAGGAACGTTTCGTTGCTCATAGGGCGGACGCGCTTCTCAGCGAGGAAGAAACCAGCTTCATCGGCGCGGGTGAGTTCGAGCATCCCTTCGAGGATCTCCGGCGGAAGCGCGTTCACCGTTCCG
>CBESZZ010000175.1:0-7545 GCA_965534055.1 uncultured bacterium
GTGAACTTGGTGACCAACTCTCCTTCAACCTCGGTGGTCAAACCGTACCGAACCCGCTGGGCCAGCGCCGCACCCAGTTGAGTCTGTTCTGACTCCGTCAAGGTAGGAGCTAGATGCAAGAGCGCCGCGAGGACGGCGGGTTTGGTGATGCGGGAAGGCTGCGCGAGCAACGGGGCGACGAACCTTCTGTCCGGCGGGACAGCAGTCACGACGGCGAGTGCCGAATCGATTTCCCGTTCGGTGAGCATGCGATGCAGCGCCCAGTCCTTCATGTGAGTTGGTCGACCCAGCGCGGTCAATGCTTCGGCACATGCGATTCGCGTCTGCTTCTTGCCGTCGGGATCTAGGCCCTCTTCCAGCCAGTCGAGTGCGAAGTCCGCGTCGGCTCCAAACGCGACCAGCGCAGCGGCCACGCCAGGGTGCGGAGAAGACTCCGGGACCGTGGCTTGAAGCGCGACGAGCGAGCGCTGGCGCACGTCGAGATTGTCTACCAGAGGCATGCGTTGAAACGCACGGCCGAACTCGACCAGTTGGAGGAGCTGATACGACGGCCTCTGTCTTAGCAAACCCTTGGGCTTGGGTGGTGGGGTGATGGCCTGCAAAAGGGGGGCTGCAAGACGCGCGGGCACCGACTCTAGATCCAGAAGCCACGCACTGACCGCAGATGCGACGCCCTGTTGCTTCAGCACATGGAGCTGCAGCGCGTCAAGCAACACGTTTTCAGCGATCGTGCAGCCGCCGGGCTCCAACGCGCGCGCGATGTTCATGGCCCGTTCGGCAAGTCTTGGCGATGTCAGCAGGAACCGCAGCTGCGCAACCAAAGCCGGTGCGTGATCGCCTACGGCGGGCCCGAGCGCCGCGAAGTACTGCAGCGCCGCTGCGCGAACCGCCGCGCTTGCGTCGTTCAGAGCGGTGAGCATCAGCGCGGCATCGGCTCGATCGTTGGATCTCGAGATCGTCTGTAGCGCGTGTTGCCGCACGTGGGCCAGAGGGTCCGAAGCGAAACGTCGGAACCAAGAGGCTGGCGGGCGCGGCTGAATACCAGTGGCCACTAGCAGGTAGCCGGACAGTTCTTTGACGCGCGGTGAGCCTTTGGCGAAGAGCTCCTGGAGGGGGATTGCCGGGGTGTGGTTCGGCGACGAGTTTGCGAGCGGCGTGGTCGAGGAGAGCAGGATGCCTACCACGGAGTTTTGAACTTCGAGATCATTCGACTGCAGGTGCGATGCGAGTTCCGCAACGACTGATTTGGCGACGCTCGATGCGAGACTTTGGAGGCGAGTTGATCCAAGGGTCGCGAGCAGCTCAAGCTTTTCACTGCGTTGGATGCCCTCTTTCTGCAACCGTTCCATCAGCGTGAGTGCGCGTTCGTGTGGCGAGAGAGCGTGGAGATTGATTGCGACAAACTCATCGACGGCTGGGTTGGGCAACGCAGCGTGCTCGTCCTTGGATGACGCAGCGAACGATCCGCACAGTGCGAGCAGGCGGTCTGCGCGGCGCTGGGATTGGCCATTCTCTGTTTCGCGGTAGCCAACCAATGCGTGCTGCGCCGGCGCTGCGTTTGCACCGAGCGTTTCCAGCGCGGCAAATGCCGCGACGTGATGTCGACCGCGAAGCGCTCGACCCACCGCGCGGATTCCTTCGATTCCTGTCGCACTCATGGCGGCGAAGAGGTGCTCATGGCTGTGAGGGTGAGATCGTGCGGTTTCGATCAGCTGCGGGAGCGCGGGCAGTCCGATGGGGCCCAGACGTTCGATCAACCCCGCGCCCGCCAAGATCAGTTCTGATCGTTTCGAAGTGATCGCGCGTCGAGCAACGCGGAGCGCGTCGACGGGTGGTTCGGCCAATGTGCTGAGCAATCGCAGGGCGGCCACCTTCCGCGCCAGGTCGTTGCCCGCCGCCGCAGACTCGAGTTCACGAATGCTGTTTGGTTCGAGTCCTGCCTTCGAAGCGAGATGCTCGGCCAGCGGTGCGCACCAGGTGGCGAAGCCCACGAGATCGTCTTCGGTCACCGGCTTCCTAGGCGGATGGACGGTCGCGTTCCACTTTGCGGCCCTGACTTCTTCAGGGGTTGGGGGTCTTGCACCCGGTGGCCCGGCGTCCCGTAGCTTTGCAGCGACTTGGGAGGTGCGCGAATCGCGTTGCGTGATGAGCAGCTCAAGTAGCGCCCGCCGCACGCCTGGGTCTTGGTGCTGTTCGAGGGTGCTGATCAGGTTCGATGGAATACCCCAGGCATTGCGCGTCGCCGCCAGCGTTTGGATCGCGTCTATGCAGCCACGTGCAGCCACTTCTTCGAGTGGCTCCAGCGTTTCGCGAACCCATGCTTCGTTTCGGCGCAGGAACTCAAGGAGTTGATGTTTGGTGTAGTCGTCGCTGTTGCGCAGGGCCTTGCGCATGTCGGGCAGCCAGCGTTCCGCGGGGAATCTCGGGCTGTTGGACAGAGTGTTCAGCAACCAGCTGGTGTGCTGGCTATTGCCGAGGTAGCTGCCGACTGAGGGCCACAACAGCGCCGTTGGAATGTTAGTCCGGAACGCTTCGGACAAGACGAAGTTCTTCTTGCGCGCCGACAGCTTGCCAAACTTGACGAGCAAGGGATGGTCCGGCGCATCGAGCGTCGCGACGAGCAGCTTCAGTGCGCGCTCGCCGACTTGGTAGGGTTGGTCGACCACGCTCAGCAGCCACTCTTGGCTTGCCGCTTCGTCGGTCGAAGCTACATGGGCGATTTCGACGAACACTCCCGGCGCGCCGCGGCTCATGCACGCCTTGCGCAAGATCGGTAGTGCGTCAGCCGCATGCATCGATAGCTCCTTGAACAGGGCTACGGCGTTTCGAGTCGCAAACATTTGTGCTCGACGCTCGTGCAGCACGGCCGCCAGCTCTTTGAGCAGAGCGCTGGGGTTTTCAAGCTCGGAGATCATGCGGACCGCTGTGTCGGCCTCTCTTCCGTTGCCAAGCGCCAACGCGATGAGCCGGTCGTTGTTGGATAGCAACGACGAATGAATCTTGTCGAGCGCCAGTGCGGCGAGGCGCTGCGTAGACACGTTCTCATGGCGGAGCAGGTCGCGAACACCGTGGGCTGCCGTGGCGTTCAAGACTGCGGTCGTCATGAGCGCGTCGAAAGCCGCGACTCGAACTCTTGCATCGTCGTGCGCGAGTAGTGCGACAGCTCGTTGCGAGATGCCTTGCAGCTCATCCTGTACCTGGGGTGCCTCCGTGTCTGCCACCGTTCGCGCCAATGCGTCCACGATTGCGCGTGGCGTCGCGGCCGATTCGGCAAGGGTGGCTAAAGACTTGGCCAGTGAGGCATTCTCGCTGACTCGCTCTCCATGATCAGGGTTCTGCGCGGATAAACCTGCGGCGACAGTCATGAGAACAAGGAAAGTCTGAGTTCGAACCATGGTTTGGCGATTGGGGTGTCCTGCAGCGGTTAGGCTGCCTCGATCCTAAGTCTCCGCGAGTCATGGTGTTTCCTTTGATGCGAACCCCGAACCACCTTTTGGCGTTGGCGCCCGCCTTTTGCTTCGCCTGGGCGGGCACCGTCGAAGGTGCCGTGGCTCAGACTTCGGGTTTCGAAGGAGCGTCTGCGCGGCTTCCCACCTTGCTCATTGAGCTCCATGCGACGAAACCGGTTCGTCGTGAGGCGGCAGCGGCAGAGTTGGCACTACTTGGAAGCGCGGCGCATCCTTACCTGGTCGGCTTGCTCCGAGCGCCCGGCGGCCACTGCCCGCAGGCCGTGGCTCTCGCGTTTGGAGCTCCGTACGATGGAGTCGAGTGGATGCCCTTGCTGCGTGATGCGGAAGTGCGTTCGAGAGTGAGTGCGGCGCAGGCCCTCGAGATTCGGCAGCGAATCGCGAATTCTCGCGAACCGCTTGCGGAGCCGCCGCCCGCCGCTGCTGTTGAGGACTCGGTGCGTTCGGCATCCGGTGGCGCCGGCCGTGCGCCGCGTCGGGCCATCGCTTCATCGGGCCTGCCGAAAGCGCACGAGCTGGATGCATGGACCGAGCATCTGCGCAAGTGCGCGAAGGATCCGTTGTTTGCTTGGCGCGCGCTCGAGACGCTGCAGTCCACTGCGGACGGGGCCCTGCGCGCGCTGGAGGTGCTGATTCCCGCGAGCTCGGTGAGCGCGCTCAACGGCGACGAGATCATGCCGATCGAGTCAGGCTTCTACCTGGCGTTGCGCAGCATGGCGGCAACGCGTGCGATCCTCAGCGACTCTGCATTGGCCACGTTCACGGGCGATGAGTTGGCCCGTGAACTCGCGTGGCGCGCTTGCGCGGGCGCTCCGGTCAAGAGCACACATCTAGCGATCTGGCTCAGCCACGACGACGCGCGTATTCGAACCGCTGCGGTTGCACTGATGTTGAACGAACCCTCACGCTGCGCCGCGTTGCTGGATTCCGTCGCGAGCGATCCAGATGCACAGGTCTTGGCCATGGCGAAGGCGGTGCGTGCACGTTGGTTAGCCGACATTCCCAAAGATCAGTTCCCGCAGTCTTGGGCCGTGTCGCGGATGTCTCCCGACGCTCTCGTGCCCTGGATGCCTGACGCACTCTCGCGTCTTCAAAGCAGTCGATCCGTGGCCGAGATTGCCAGCCAGGTGCTTGTGCGCATCGGCTCACCGGCGCTACAGCCCGTGCGGGATCTCGTCGACGCGAGTGCGCAGCCGCCCTTGGCTGCGTTGCTGGTGCTGGTTGAGCTAGGAGTCTGCGACACCGAAACCCTCGGCTTGCTGCTGCCGTACATGGCCAATGGGGCAGCCTTGGAGCACAGGTTCGGCCCGCTCATTAGCGGTCGATGTGACGAAGTGTGTGCTGCATTGGCGCCGTGGATGGCGGACGCGGAAACGGTCGTTCTGGCGGCAAGGGTTTGGGAAGTTGGTTCTCGCTACCCGTCTTGGCTGACGTCTTCGGAAGTGCTGGGTCCACCGTTTTGCGCGAGTCTGGAAGATGCAGCCAAGCCGGTTCGCCATTCACTTCGCAAGTGCATCAGCGACGCGATGCGTCATGCGCCAACCCGAGCGACTCTCTCCGCGAGCAAGCATGCGGATGTGCGGTCCCGGGTCTTGATGCTCCTGCGGGACTTCGACGATTCTACCGACGTTCAGTTCGTCGTTTCCTCGCTCGAGGATTCTGATCCAGAAGTCGCCGCAAGGGCGTGCGCTTTGCTCGATCGAGCGATTGGCGCTGAAGCTGCCGTTGATCGATGGCAATCACTGTGGCCCTCAATGAGGTCCGCCGCCAAAGAGCGAGTTCTCCTTCGCATCGTCGGGCTCGGTGCGGTCGCTGCCCCGCTGATTCCAAGAATTCAGGAGTGGCGTGAGTCTGCGGCAACTCAGGACGTTCATGCGGATGCGGCCCTGCTTTCCGCGGCGAGTGAATCCGTAGACATGGATTCCAAGGAGGTCCTTGCAGAAGTGGAGCGCTCGTTTCGGACCGTCTTGGTGTCGACGGATCACTCGCTACATCTTCGAGCCATCCGGTGCCTTGAGGTCTCCCCGACCCTAGCGAATCGCTACTGGATTCCCCTTGTCGCAGCTCTGGGGGGTGAAAACTCCAATGCCGTGTCCTTCGCTGTGAGGGCCCTCCATACAGCGAGTGAGCACGCGCAGGAAGCCGAAGCGTTGGTGCGCACATCGCTCGCCCATCCTTCGTCCATGGTGCAGGACGCTGCGCGACGTGCCTTGCGCAAGTTCGAGAAGGATGGGCCGAAAAAGTAGCCGCGTTAGCGCAGTGCTTTTACGAACACCTTGGTGACGTTCTTCACCGGCCAACCCCGGGCATCCGCGATTCCTCCAGCGCCGACCACACAATCGACCGTTTGGCCGCGGAGGATCTTCGCGGCCTTGGACCGCAACCCGCGGAACATCGACAGCCGCAGCAGTCGGTAGCGTGCAGAGCCGGGCCGCACACGTTCCTTCGCGATGATCTTGCCCTCGGGGGTGTGGGCGGCGACGGTCTCGACCTTGATCGTTGCGGGGGCCGTGCAGAAGTAGGGGCTGCCGAACAGCACGATTGCATCCTCGAACAGCTCGATGCCCGGCCGCTCACCGCGTTTGATTTCCACCCGTGCGGCGAGGACGCGGCCGCAGCTTCCGCAGGTCACCAGCTTTTGGGACTTCGCCACCAGCACGCTGCGGGCGTCGCGGCCGCACCAGGTGCGTTGCTTGCGGTTGGGATCGAGCCCGTGCTCACGGGCCAGGGTGGTTCCCCACATAGGAAATGCCTCGGGTGGTGGGTTTGCCGGGTTGGGTTTGGACCCGCGGAAGGACTCTCGTGACCGGCAGTCCGGTGATCCGCAAATCGTAGCCGCAGCGCGCTGGGAGTTCGCCTTTCCAAGGCGGGTCTTCCGCGTGGGGGGCGTAAGGCCGAGCGCGTGACGCGCCGTGGCAAATCCGGGACAGGTCGATCGCTCGACTTATGGCTTCACGCGGTACGGTCGCGCCCTGCGTCAGTTCTGCGCTCCGAGCCTTGCTCGCGTCGATGCGCCCAGGACTCGGCATCTACGCCGCCCTTCATGACCCCACTGGACCCTTCCATGAACTCCAAGACCTTCACCCTGTTCGCGATCTCACCGTTCATCGCTCTTGCACCTCTTCAGGCACAGGCGCAGGAGGCACCGCCGAAACCGAAGGCAGCCGCCGAAACCGCGCCGGAGGACATTGTGGCCGCGCTGCGCGCCGAGGGTCTAGAGCGCAGCCAGGTGATGGATCACCTGAGCTACATCTGCGACGTGTACGGCCCGCGGCTCACCGGTTCCCCCGGGTTGCGACGCGCGCAGAAGTGGGCCAAAGAGACGTTCGCTTCGTGGGGCCTCAAGGACCCGCGGATGGAAGCGTGGGGACCGTTCGGCAACGGTTGGCAGTTCGATCACGTCAGCCTGTCCGTCATTGGGGAGACCTCGTGGCCGGTGATTGGCTACCCGAAAGCATGGTCTCCGGGATTCGAAGGGCGCGTGGAAGCCGAGGTTGTCTTCGTTGGCGATCTGGAGGCGGACGAGCTCGAGGCCATGGATCTCTCCGGCAAGATCGTCTTGATCGAAGAGCCGCGGCCGACCAGCGAGTGGTTTGAAGGCACCGCAGATCGCTACAACAACGAAGAGCTGTGGTCCATGGCGACCGGAGCGCCGCTGAAGCGCGAAGAGTCTGCAGGCCAACCGAGCTTTCGATCCGGGTTCCGACGTCGCGGTGCGATCCAACGCTTGGTGTTCCCCAAGCGGCCCTTGGCCGTTCTCGACCGCTCCTACAAGGGCGACTACGGAACGCTGTTCGTGACCGGCGCATCGGTTCCGGCGCCCGAGAACGTGGAGCGCGGTGCGCGGCCACGACCATGGAAGCCGGGTGACGCGCACGTTGTGCCGCAGTTCACCATCGCGGTGGAGCATTACAACCGCATCTGCCGCCTGTTGAAGATGGGCCAGCCGGTGCGCATGGCGGTTGAGCTGAAAACGCAAACCTTCACCGACGACCCGATGGAGTACAACGTCGTCGCGGATCTTCCGGGCACGGACCTGGCCGACGAAGTCGTCATGATCGGTGCGCACTTCGATTCA
>CBESZZ010000176.1:0-7541 GCA_965534055.1 uncultured bacterium
GTCGCCGCGCCGAGAATGCGCTCGCGTTGCGCGCCATCGTGATCGTAGAGAGCGACCTGCGCTTTGCTGAAGCCGAGCGACGCCCGCCATTCGGGCGAATTGCGCAGGTCAGACCAGCGCTGGAACCAGAACGTCGCCCAGACCTGGTCCATGCCGGGTGCGTCAGGATCGAGTTCATGAGCCAGTTTCAGTCGCTGCACCAGGCTCGCGAGCAGTGCGTCGTTGGCGCCCCAGTGGATGTAGCGGCGTACGCTGTGCAGCTGCAGGAACGTATCTTCTTCGTCCGTCAGGTAACGCACATCCCGCGCCGAGCGCAAGTCGTAGGCACGTTGCGTCTCGACCGCGAACTCTTGCCGCCTCTTGGCATACGTGTCGATCTCTTCGCGTGCGGCGACGACTAGCCGCACCGCTTCGATTTCGCGCGCGGCGGTCTCCTGCTACTGGGTGCGGATCCATAGGCCGACGACCAGCAGCAACACGGCGGTCATCGCTAACGCGGTGGCGACGACGCCACGATGACGGCCGCACCAGCGCTGCAACCGGATGCGGGTCGTTGGCGGAACCGCGGTGACCGGGCGCAGCTCAAGCACAGCCGCCAAGTCATCCGTCAACGCGCGCATGGTCGCGTAACGGTCGGTGGGTTCACGTTCCATCGCCTTGCCCACGACAATGGCGAGGTCAGGCGAGACTCGCGGATTGCGTTTTCGCACCGGTTCCGGATCGTGCAGCACCGCCTGCTGCACGACTTCTTCTAGTGTCGATCCCGAGTACGGCGGCTTACCGGCCAACCCCTCGTAGAGCACGACGCCCAGCGAGTAGATGTCGGTGCGCTCGTCGATCGCATCGCGATCCGCGCGGCGCTGCTCAGGGGAGGCGTAATGTGGGCTGCCGGCGAACTGCATGGTGTGGGCAGGCCCGTCGTCGAGCAAGTCTCGCGCCAGGCCGAAGTCGAGCAACACGGCGCGATCGTTCGGGTCGATGCGGATGTTCGATGGCTTGATATCGCGATGCAGGATGCCCTCACTGTGAGCCGTCACGAGCGCTTCGCCGATTTCACGACACCATTGGACAAGCTGATTCGTGGGCACACTGCCTGCGGCCAAGACTTCGTTGAGGCTGCGTCCGGGCACCAACTCCATGACGAGATAGCGCACGCCGCGGTCTTCACCGGTGTCAAACATCGTGACGACGTGTGGATGCCGCAGACGCGCCACGGCACGAGCCTCCAGGTCGAACCGTTGTTCCCCGTTGCGCGTGGCGAGAACCTCGGGCCGCATGACTTTGAGCGCGACCAATCGGTCCAGAGATGGCTGTTCGGCGAGGAACACGGTGCCCATCCCGCCCTCCCCGAGACGGCGCAGCAACCGAAACTCGCCGAGCGTCTCGAACGGCAGATCGTCCTCGGCGTGATGCGGCGATGACAGCTGTTCCTGATTCCGCGGATGCTGGGCCGACGAAGGATGCAGCTGTCGCTGGATCCGCTCGATGGCCATGCGCAGGGAGGCTCCTGCTCCATGACGCGCGCAGAACGCTGCCGGATCCTCGATGTCACCGGCCAATGCGGCATCAAGCCACTGGTCAAACAGGTCCTCGCCGTCGGGCGGCGGCGTCGTCGGAGTAGGCGTCATCGGCGAAGGCGAACCGCGCGGGCTCAGCCAAAGGATACCGCCAGCCGACATTTCATGTCTGCATCGATGAGCGCTCCCGATTCCACGGTCTAACAACCCAAGGAATCTACCCATGAAGCGCATCGCTTTCGCCATGTTCGTGTCCACCTGTGCTGCTCATGCACAAGGCCGCCTAACCCAGTACCGCACCTTCAACAGCCCGATCCCGGGCCTCAGTGGCGCGTACGGGAGCAACATCCTCGGCCTCGGTGACCTCGACGGGGATGGCTTTGCAGATTACGCGGTGTCGGCGCCGGCCGCGGCGGTGCCCCTCGGCGGACCCTCCCCCGGTGGAGTGATCTACGTGTACAGCGGTCGGCAGAGCACGCTGTTGTTCACGATCGAAGGCGACCAGTTGTCCGCTGATTTCGGTGCCGCGATGCTGTCCATCGGCGACGTCAACAATGATGGCACGCCAGATCTCGCGGTCGGATCCCCGAGCCAGGACACGAGCTTCGGCAATGCCGGTCGCGTAAGGATGTTCTCAGGTCTTGATGGCCAACAGCTGTGGGTTTCCGAAGGGGAGAACCAGGGCGACAAGCGTGGAACCTGTCTCGCGCCGACGCCGGATCTCACCGGCGACGGTGTTCCGGATTTGATCACCGGTGAGCCCAGCTACTCCCTTACCGGGGTGAATCGTGGTCGCGTTGTCTACCTCAACGGTGCCACCGGCGCCGCGTTTGGGTATGCCGAGGGCCCAGTGGCGTCCGCATCGTTCGGGAGGACGGCGACGGGAACCGTGACTTCGATGGCAGCGTTCGTCGGTGACAGCGGAGGACGCACCTACGCGATGCCTGCGCCGATCCTCGGCGCGGCCGTGCCAGTGCTGTTTCGCGACAAGCCACCTGGCGGCCACGTTGCCGCGCAGCTCGCACTGATCCCGAAGCGCGGCGGCGGGCATCGCGTCGCCATCGGCCTAGCCACTGCCAGAAACAACGGCACCCTCCATGGCGCTTTGTGGCTGCACGAGCTGAACGGGTTCGAAGTGTTCGAGCGACTCGGCGCACAGCCCGTCACCTCCTTTGGCGGTATGATTGCACGCGGCCACGATCTTGATGGTGACGGAGAAGACGAGATCCTCGCGACGCACGGCAACGGTGGCTTCAACCCGGCCTCCGTCGAGGTCGTTCGCCAGAACGGCACGCTACAGGACGAGCTGTCGACAGGTTGCGCGTCAGCCCCGAACGTCGATTCTCTTCCCGACGTGACCGGTGATGGCCGCGGTGAGTTCCTGCTTAGCTACGCGTCGGGCTTGTGTGGGACCACGCAGGCTTGGGTATTTGCCGATGGCCTGTCAGTTGCTCTTTCAACGAATGGAGCTGGTGACGTCACAGCGACGAGCACGGTCGACTTCGGCGCCGGCCGCCCAGGTGAACCATACTGGCAGTTCTACTCGATCTCCGGCACCGAACCTGGCTTCATCGGCCCGAGTCCGTGGCCTTTGGTCCCGTTGAACTTCGACGGCATGACCACCACAGTCGCTCAGCTCGGTGGCACACCGATCGCGCCAAACAGCATGGGCAATCTCGACGTGAACGGTCGCGTGACGACACAGCTTAATGTGCCCTCCGCCATCGCGCAGATCGTGTCGGGCATCACGTTCCAGAGTTGCGTACTGGTGTTCGATCAGGGTGGACTGCCCGTGGTCGCTACGAGCAATCCGGTTGAGTGGGTGATGCCGTAGGGAATGGAGCCGTTGCACCGATCTCGTCGCCAACAATCTGATTCTCGACGACTATGAACTCACGAGCTACTGCAGGGCATCGCCAGTCTGAGGTCAGGTTCGACTGAGACGGAGAACACCGGATGGTCGGCGACCCGATAAGTGACTCAACTACGGTGCAACGCGCGGCCTGGCCGACCGGACATCTCGCACGACCCGGCTTCGACAACCCCTCAGTCCGGTAGCCGCGCCTTGGCTGCACCGACAATGAACCCAGTAGGGTCAGTCGATTCGGCCGCTGAGATCAAGTGGACGTAGCTGAAACCGTTGGGCGTGGGCTCGTGCAACTCCAAGGTGTGGCCGGTGTCGCGTCCGTCCAGCAGCACCCGCGCGTGCGCATCTGCGGAGTGGCCATCCCAGACCAGGCTGAGCCAATGCCAACGGCCGGGCACCATCTGGAGCGCCTCGGTGACGTTGCCGTCGCCGGGGATCTTCAACTTGAACGCGGCAAAGCGCGTCGCCGTGACATCGGTCGGATTGAACCAACGGTCATGCAAGCTCAACACCAGGCCTTGCCCGCCCGGTTGCAAACGCAAGCGGAGGTCGAGGCGCCCCGCCGTGAGCGCGGGGAAGTTCCACGTCGCCCCCTCACGGGTGTAGTCGATCTCAAACTCTGGATTGGTGCGTTGCGGCGCATCGGGACGCCCCAGCACGAGTCCGCCGAGACCAGCGTCGTAACGCCCTCCCGCCTCACGGTTGTAGCCACAGTGACCACGAATCCGCGGAAGGTAGGCGTGATGCGACCAATCAACCAAACCGGAAGCAGCGGACAGATCGCTCCGGCGACTCGTCGCCTGGAGCCAGTTCAGATCGAGGATGACCAATCGTCGGTGCAGTGCGTGTTGACCCAACGCGATCAGAACGCGGTCGTCGTCCAGCTGCACGACCTGACTCTGGTGCTTGCCGCGGTCGTTGCTGCCTTCGGTGACGGCGTAGTCGCCCCGGTTGCGCAACTCGTCCAAGATGATCTCCCGGAACCCGGTCCAGGTTCGTCCATCGTCATCGCTGATGGCCGCATGCTGGGCGTCGCGGTTGGTGAAGACGTCTTCACCTCCCGGCACGCGCTCGCCGCGCGCTTTGCGAAAAGCAGGATTGGTGCGGAGCGTCTCGGGTAGCGGTGTCGTGTTGCTCCAAAGCATGAGCAGTCGACCATCGGCCAACCGGGTCATTGTGGGCATCGTGCAAGTAGCCCAAAACCGACTCGGGCGAGGTTCGGACCACGTGCTGCCAAAGTCTCTGGAGAAGCACTCCCAATGCTGGTCCTGCGCCGTACGAACAATCGCCCACAAGCGTCCGTCGCGAAGCTCGACGATGGTTGGTTCACAGGCATCGTGATTCCAACGTCGCCCATGATGCACGCCGCCCTCGTGAGCATCCATCTGGTGCGGTGGTGCGCGCACAATGGTGGAGCGCTCAAACGTGGCTCCACCATCATCGCTGTACCACACCCAGCTGCGACTGCTGCTGGTCGGTATCACCAATCGACGGCCATCGTTCACCCAGACGCCACCACGCTTGTTGCCGGCAAGTGTGAGAAAGCCATCACCGTCAGGAGCATCGACATCGTCGGCATCGGGTCGCAAGAGCCGCGACCAGTCCCCATCGATCCCACCACTGGAACGCCAGATATGGCCACCAACCGGCTGAAACCGAAGCCACTCTCCGTTGGGCAGCGCCACCAGGTTGCAGGCTTCCTTCGCAAGCCCCGCGACCTGCTCGGGGAAACCGATGGGTACCGACTTCGACGCCCAAGTCATGCCGTTGTCGAGGCTTTGCATGAACTCACTAGACCCACGACCGGCGTAGTGACGGATCTCCTCGGCGCTGACTCGAATGAGGCCCCGACCCGCATCCGCCGGTGGTGTAGCAACCACTATGGGTGCGTTTGGCTCGCCGATGGCTCTGCGTTGCGGACTCTGAGGTGATGCCACCACGTCCAGTTCGGCAGGCGTCAGTCCAGCGCATGCCGTCATGACCGTGGTCAGGACCGTGGCCAATAGGATCAAGACAGGCTGCCGGTTCATTCGCGTCACTCCATGACTCCTCAGATGTTGCATCGGGCTCCACCAGATGCCTACTCACACCCGCCAGTATGCTGGGTTCGACGCAGCCAAAGACAACATCGATCCAATGCCCCTCGATTCGATTGCAAGAAACCGCGCAACATGCTTTTGCCAACCGCATCGATCCCTGGCGCATCCACTCCGCTCGCCTTTGCGCCGGATTGCTCGATACTGGAGAGAGGCTACCCAGCTCGAGTTCTCCCCCACTCGCAAGGGCTGGCTCCACGTCGCACTTGGATCTCTCAACCTAGACGGCATCGAGTTTGGATCTGGCGACGGCGCAGCGATCGAAGAGGAATCGCCCCTGCGGCTCGAAGGCCGCGACGACGCTGAACTCGTACTTTTTGATCTTCCCTGAGCCCTAGAACGATGCAGAAACCCGCAGAAACGTCCTTCCCAATCCACGACCTCATCGCCAGTCGTTGGAGTCCGCGCGCATTTCGTGCCGACCCCGTCAGCAAGGAGCAACTCGGCTCTCTGTTCGAAGCTGCACGCTGGGGCGCGTCGTGCTTCAACGCGCAGCCATGGCACTACCTCGCCGCGACGAACAGCGATCCGGCGTCCTACGCCAAGCTCGCGTCATGCCTCGTCGAGGCCAACGCAGCGTGGGCCACCAATGCGCCGGTGCTCGCAGTCGCCATCGCCGAGCTGTCGTTTGCTCGCAACGGCAAGCCGAACCGCTGGGCGCAGTACGATACGGGCAACGCGACCGCGAGCCTGACGCTACAGGCCGAAGCGATGGGGCTTGCCGTGCACCAGATGGGTGGATTTCTCGCCGACAAGGTGCATGAAGTCTGCCTCGTGCCAGAGGGATACGATCCGATCGCGATGATCGCCATCGGCTTTCCCGCCGAGCCGGACACACTCGAAGGGGAAATGGCCGCCCGCGAACGCCAACCGCGAGAGCGCAAGCCGCTCAAGACGTTCGTCTTCGGCGCGGAGTGGAAGTCGCCAAACCCTTTCGCATGATCTAGCCGTCCTAGTAGCCGGCTTCACGTCGATCGTGACCCGGCTCGACTCCCGTTAGCAGCGCCAGGACTCCATGGTGCGCAACGCCGCCTTGGGGGGGCGAGCTGCATGCCACTGCGGTCGGCGGACAGACGGCTCATAGTTGGGAGCCCGATGAGGAACAGGTGCACGAACTCGAGGCGCAAGTTGGTCTCGCTCGAGGAGGGAACTGACAACGAGACAACCGTGCTGGCAGCCCTTGTCGTCGTCAGCCGGCTCGGCGAACCGACCGATCAGCGCGAAAAGACCGTCCATCCCTCGGGCCGAGAAGTCGGTAAGCACCTCGTCGCCACGTGCGGCGTGCTCTCCCGAAATTTTCCCGAAACCCAGAATAGACACTTCCGGTGCCAGCACAGTCTCAAGGTCTCGCTACACCCAACTCCAAGCTCCAAGGACCTCGACCATGCGTTTCCCGAATGTTCCCCGTCGTACGGCGATGGCAGTGGCCGTCCTGGGCTGCGGAGTCCTGCTGCCAACAGCGCCCTGCCAATCGAAGAAGGAAAACGCCACGCTCTTCGCCAAGACGTTCGACACCCATTGGGAACGCCTTCGCGACGACTACCCCTACTTCGAGCTCTACAGCGTCGACTGGAAAGCGGAGCGCGATGAACACCGTCCGCGTGCCATTGGTGCTGCCAACGCGACGGAGTTCGCCTGGGAGATGGCTCGATTGATCTCCGCCCTGCCGGACCGTCATGTGTCCTACGTGCCGTCGCTCGAAACCATCAAGGGGCGCTGGTCTTTTCCCGAGCTCAAGACACACGTGATCAATCAGCGCCCCTTCGTGATCGCCTGGCCCGAAGGGACCGAGCCGGACGTGCCGGCGAAGTTTGCCGGCCTGCCATACGCCTACCCTGAAATCATCGCGGTCAGTGGCGAAGCTGTCGTGGGAGCAGTGGAGATTCTTGCTGCGGGGCCGCTTGGTTCGCAGCTTAAGTTGCGTCTCGGCTGGCCCGACGGGACCAAGACGGACCACACAGTTCAACGCCCCGACGAGTCAAACCTACCGCCCCCCACCAAGCACCTTGGTGACCGCTGGCTCGTTTCGGGCAGGGTCGGTTCGATCGGGTACATGCGGAT